>CAMLNG010000362.1 GCA_946481195.1 uncultured Chromatiaceae bacterium | reverse complement strand
CGTTAATACCTTGTTTAATGGTCTGCTGAACTGCCCGGGTTTTGCTGAACTCGATTTCAGCAAACTGAAACTGTCATTAGGCGGTGGCATGGCGGTGCAAAAACCAGTGGCTGAACGCTGGCAGAAAGTGACCAAAACCCGTTTAGTCGAAGGTTATGGTCTGACCGAATGTGCGCCGCTGGTGACCGTCAGCCCATTTGACCTGGATGGTTTTAACGGTAGTATCGGTTTGCCGGCCCCGTCTACCCACATCAAGCTGATTGATGATAACGGTGCTGAAGTGGCGCCGGGCGAAGCCGGTGAGATGCTGGTGCAGGGACCACAAGTGATGCGTGGTTATCTGAATCGGCCAGATGAAACCGACAAAGTGCTGAAAGATGGCTGGCTTTATACCGGCGACATCGCGCGCATGGACGAACAAGGTTTCTTCTATATCGTCGATCGGAAAAAAGACATGATTCTGGTGTCTGGCTTTAACGTTTATCCCAACGAAATCGAAGAAGTCGTGGCGATGAACGAAAAAGTGCTGGAAGTCGCCGCTGTTGGCGTCCCGAATGAAGCGACCGGCGAAGCAGTGAAGATTTTTGTCGTGAAAAAAGACCAAAGTTTGACCGATCAGGAACTGATCGCCCACTGCAAAGAACGTTTAACAGGTTATAAAGTACCGAAGCTGGTAGAATTCCGCACAGAGTTGCCCAAAACCAATGTGGGTAAAATTTTACGTCGGGAATTAAAAGGCTGATGTTCAGCTTAAAAAAACCGCCGGCAGGCGGTTTTTTTTATTCAGCATTCTGCGCTGGCGCATGGATTGCTCGCTGGCCTGGAAGACTGAGTTGTACAGAAGGATAAGACCATGAATTATCAAATGCTGACCGAGGATGCTGCACTCGCGGCTTATTGCAGCAAGGCCGCGCAAGCCCCTTATCTGGCGCTTGATACTGAGTTTATCCGCACCAATACCCTATTGCCCAAACTTGGTTTAATCCAGCTCAATGATGGCGACAGCGTGGTATTGGTTGATCCGCTGACCATCCAAAATTGGCAACCACTGGCAGAATTGCTGGCCAATCAGGCGGTATTAAAACTGGTGCATTCCTGCACTGAAGATTTAGAAGCGTTAGCTTCGATTGGTATTGAACAAATCACGCCGTTGCTGGATACCCAGCTTGCCGCGGAAATTATCGGCTGGGGTGGTAGTATGGGCTACGCCCGGCTGGTCGAACAGATGTTGGGTGTGGTTGTCGACAAAACTGAATCCCGCACCGACTGGCTGGCACGGCCACTGGCACCGACGCAGCTGCAATATGCGGCCAACGATGTCGTGTATTTACTGCAACTAACACCAGCGTTGTTAGCCGCGCTGCCCAATGATAAAGCGCGACAACTACTACTGGCTGAGGGGCAATCCCTGATTGAACGGCGCCAGCGCGAGATGCCGGCGGCACTTAAATATCTGGAGCTGAAAAACAGCTGGCAGTTTGGTCCGCGTGAGCTGGCTGTCCTGCGTACTTTCTGCGCCTGGCGCAGTCAGTATGCTGTGGAGAAAGACTTAGCCTTATCACTGGTGATTAAAGACGCGGTGCTATACGAGCTGGCGCGGCGTAAACCACAAACGATGGAAGCCTTAAGCCAGATTGAGGGCATGCAGGGTAGGGAATTACGCCGCCATGGTCAGCTGTGGTTGCAGTTTATCCGCGAAGCCAAAGCACTGGCGCCGGTGGAATTACCGCAAACTTTTTATCATTTGGACATTTTCCCCGGCTACAAACAAGTGCAGCAACAGCTCAGCGACGCGATTAAGGCCGCAGCAAATACTGCTGGTATCCCGGCTGAAATTTTGTCGGTCAAACGTCAGTTGAACGAATACCTGAACTGGTGCTGGCGCGTCACCGATGAAGAACGTCAGTTATTGCCACTGCCCGAGTTTTTAGGTGGCTGGCGGCGCGAGATTTTATTGCCCTATTTACCGGTACCACCACAGGTACAGGCGCTGATTTAATCTTGGCTGAACCACTAAAAAAAGCGCTGCGTATACGCAGCGTTTTTTATTTTGGTTCAGTACATTTTTTCGGATAACTCATTCATTTTATTGCATGAATTTTGTTGATCTGCTGGTGATTGCCAAAGCGTAAGCAGTCTGGTTTTCACTACAGAGGATCAAAACATGCAATGGAAAAACTCACTTACAGTGTTGGCGTTGGGCGCGGTACTGGGGCTCAGCGGTTGTGGCAGCAGCGACAACGATGAGGCAACGCCGGTTGTTGCGACGCCGACAGTCAGCCTGAAATTAGTGCACGCTGCGGTCGACGCGCCCGCAGTCAATGCCACCTCCGGCGATGCTTTTAATGTCAGTAATATCGCCTTTGGCAAAGCCAGCAGCGCTGTCAAAGTACCGGCCACAGGCCTTGGTCTGGCGGTCAGTGCGATTTTACCGGACAACAGCACCACGCCGGTATTAACGCCATCATTAACTTTTGCGGCCGGCCAGACTTATACCGCTTATGCGGTGGGTAAAGTCGCCGATGGCAGCCTGAGTGCATTGTTAGTCAATGCCCCCGACAGCGCACCAACTGCCGGCAACGCCTTATTGCAAGTGGTGCATGCTGCTGCTGGCGCGCCGACTGTCGATGTGCATCTGACCGCACCAACGGCCATGCTAAGCAGTAGTACTGTGACCGCGACCCTGCCGTTTAAGCAGTTTACCGGTGCAGTGTCAGTATCAGGTGGAGACTACCGTATTCGTATTACGCCGGCCGGTGCTCCAGCGACTGTAGTATTTGATTCAGGCACTGTGGCGATCCCGGCTGGGGCTAATCTGCAGGTCGCTGCTATTGATAACCGCTTTGCCGGCTCTTCACCGGTGTCGTTATTAACAATCGACCCAACCGGTGCAACCGGTGATATTAAAGACATCAACAGCACTTCTGCCGTGCGGGTCGTGCATGCCGTGGCTGATGCGCCGGCGGTGGACGTGTTACTGAACAACAGCAAAGCCATCACAGCGCTGAAATTTCCGGAGTTTACTGGTTATGCGCAGCTGAAACCGGGCAACTACAACGTCAAAGTCGCCGCCAATGCCGACAATTCTGTGGTGGTGATTAACGCTGAATTGAATCTGGCAGCTGGCAATTTCGCTACCGTATTGGCAACCGGCTCACTGGCAGCAAACAGCATCAAGCCCTGGGTCTTAGCCGACACGCCACGTCGTGTGGCCACTGCTGCACAGGTGCGGATAGCGCATGCTTCGACAGTTGCCGGTAAAGTCGATATTTATGTCACTGCCAGCCGCGACATCAGTGGCAGTACACCGGCATTTAAGGATGTGCCATTTATGGCCGAAACTGGTTATGTCAGTTTAAAACCGGGCAGTTATGTGGTGACTGTGACGCCAGCCGGCAGCAAAACGGCCGCCATTGGGCCGGTGCAGCTGGAACTTACCGGCAATAAAATTTATACCGCGGTGGCGCGGGATGGTGTGGCCGGTGCAGCGCCGGGTCTGATTTTGCTGGACGATTTTAATCCTTAAGCCTCTAATCCTGACTCTGCTTTAGCGGCAGATAAAAAAAGGGCAGCTTGCGCTGCCCTTCGTCATTTTGGCCACAAATCAACCGCGTTTATCTTCCGGGAAAGTGACGTTTAATTCCAGCACCGACAGCTCATCCGAGCTTTTCTCCAGCGTCACAGACACCTGGTCATCGGCGATATCCACGTATTTGCGGATCACTTCCAGAATGTCGCGTTCCAGCTGCGGTAAATAATCCGGGCTGGTGCGGCGGCGCCGTTCGTGTGCCACGATGATCTGCAGCCGCTCTTTCGCTGTTGAGGCGGTGTTTTTCTTTGAGGAACGGAAATAATCGAGTAACGACATGATTAACCTCCGAAGATCCGTTTCAGCAGACCTTTTTTCTCCACGTTCAGGAAGCGGAACGCAACGTCTTCACCTAACAAACGCGATACTGTATCGAGATAGGCCTGACCAGCATCGCTGTCGGCATCGAGGATCACCGGCTGGCCCGAGTTCGACGCATTCAGCACCGCCTGAGATTCCGGGATCACGCCTAACAATTTAATCGCCAGAATGTCGTTGACGTCATCAACGCTTAACATCTCGCCTTTTTGTACCCGCTCCGGGTTGTAACGCGTCAGCAGCAGATGTTCTTTGATGCCTGGTAAACCTTGTTCAGCACGGCGGGATTTGCTGGATAACATGCCCAGAATACGGTCTGAATCGC
>CAMLNG010000361.1 GCA_946481195.1 uncultured Chromatiaceae bacterium | reverse complement strand
TCACTGAATATGCCGCCGACATCAAAGCGCCAGTGGCTTATCCACCGGAGAGCCTGAATAACGTGCTTGGTGAATGGCTGGCCAAGCACCAGAAAACCCAGTTACGCATTTCCGAAACTGAGAAATACGCCCATGTTACTTTCTTTTTCAGCGGCGGCCGCGAAGACGTATTTCCGGGCGAAGAGCGCATTCTGATCCCATCACCGAATGTCGCCACTTATGATCTGCAACCGGAAATGAATTCGAAGCTGCTGACCGATAAGCTGGTCGAAGCCATTCACAGCCAGCAGTTTGACGTCATTATCTGCAACTATCCCAACGGTGACATGGTTGGCCACACCGGCATTTTGTCGGCTGCGGTTAAAGCGGTTGAAGCCGTCGACCACTGCATTGGCCGCGTGGTTGAAGCCCTGGCGGCAGTTGGCGGCGAATGTATTATCACCGCTGACCACGGCAATGCGGAGCAAATGGTCGACCACGAGTCCGGCCAGGCACACACCGCCCATACCTCAGATCCGGTGCCGCTGATTTATGTCGGCCGGCCAGCCGATGTGGTGGATGGCGGTATCTTAAGCGATATAGCGCCGACCATGCTGACCTTGCTTGGCATGCCGGTACCGGCGGAAATGACCGGCAAAGTGCTGTTTAAGCTGCGGTGACAACGCCAAAGCGCCGCTGGGCGCAACCTGCAGTAACGTTCACTGGACTGTTGCTTTGCCTGCAGCTGACATCGTTGGCGCAGGCGCAACAAACAGACACCGCCAAAGCCCGGCAAGAACTAAAGTCGGTGCAGCAGGATATTGCCCGTACCGAACAACAGCGTGCACAGCAGCAACAGCAGCTGCGTGACACTGAGCAACAGCTGAAAAAGGCGGACGCAGCGCTGGCTGAGGCGGCAGCCGCGGTCGCAGTGCAACAGCAGCAGTTGCAGGTGCTGGATGAAAAGCTGGCTGAGCTGACAACCCGTCAGCAGCTGCTGGAACAACAACGGCAAACCCAGCAACAACTGCTGGCAGCCCAGGTCAAAGCTGCCTATCAGGTTGGCGGCCACGATTATACGCAACTGCTTCTGAATCAGCAGGATGCGTTAAAACTGGAACGGTTGCTGACTTATTATCAGTACTTTAATAATGCCCGGATCCAGCAGTTACAAGCGCTGAAACAAACCTTCAGTGAACTGGAACAGCTGGCTAGTCTGCAACAGCAAACCCGTCACGAACAAAGCCTGCGGCTGGAAGAGCTGACCTCACAGCAGCAGGATTTAGTCACAGCGAAAAAGCAACAGCAGCAAAGTGTGGCTAAATTGCGCCAGCTGCTGGACGAGCAGAAGCAACAACTGGCGTATCTGAAAGACAACGAAAAAAGTCTGCAGAGTACTATCACTAAATTAAAAGCCGAAGCTGCCAACCGGCGGCTGGCCTATAAAGGTAAAAAACAAGGGCAACTGCCCTGGCCGGTACAGGGTACTTTAGTACAGAAGTTTGGCGCCGCGCAGGGCGGCCAGACCACGGCCAGCGGTATTTTAATCCAGGCCGCTAATGGCCAGCCGGTGCGTGCCGTCGCCGATGGTCAGGTGATTTATGCCGATTGGTTGCGTGGTTATGGCTGGGTCATCGTGCTGGACCACGGCAATGGCCTGATGAGCCTGTATGGCCATAACCAAAGTTTGCTGAAATCCCCCGGCGACGTCGTACGCAACGGTGACCATGTTGCTTTAGTAGGACAGAGCGGCGGTCGTGACCGTAGTGGGCTTTATTTTGAGATCCGGCAAAAAGGTGCGGCGGTAGACCCGCTGCGCTGGTTGCGAAATCCGTAACAACAGGCATAATGCCGGCCTGAAATTCAGCCGGCGCTTTGCCAAGATCAGTGAATCATTCCAGCGTGCGTATTTTCCAGTTTTTATCTGTTGTATGTTGCTTGTCGCTGCCGGTGCTGGCGCAATCGCTGCCACCGCAGGTGGCTATTATTATCGACGATATCGGTTATCAGAAAGTGGACCCGGATATTATCCGCCTGCCCTACGCCCTGACAGTCGCAGTGATGCCATTTACGCCGAATGGCCATGAGATGACTGCCCTCGCCCGCCAACACGGCAAAGAAATCATGTTACATATGCCGATGGAAGCTGTGGCGCAAAACCATTTATTGGGCAAAGGCGCCCTGCGCCGGCCGATGAACAAACAACAGGTGCAGCAAGCGCTGCATAAAGCGCTGGATAGTGTGCCACAGGCCATCGGCGTCAATAACCATATGGGTAGCCTTTACACTTCATTGCCCGAGCAAATGGATTGGGTGATGCAGGTAGTTGCCGAACGGCAGTTGTACTTTATTGACAGTAAAACCACCGGAAAAAGCGTGGTCAGTGCTGTCACGCAAAAACACGGTGTGAAAACCCGCAGCCGTGATGTGTTTCTCGATAACGACAAATCTTACAAAGCTTTGGACCGGCAATTTAATCAGCTGATCCAGCTGGCCAAACAGCACGGACACGCCGTCGCTATCGGTCATCCATACCCGGAAACCTATCGTTATCTGAAGAAGAATTTGCCACGGCTTGCGCAGCAGGGCATTAAAGTAGTACCTGCCTCGGCCTTGCTGGATTTACCGGCAGCACCAGCGCAGCTTATCGCGCATACAGCGGGCCATAGCAAACCGGTCAAACAAAAAGGAGTGGCCGAAAGTGTTGTGGCAGGCCGTGAAGTGGCAAAAACTGTTGTGGCCAGCCCGACCGCCGCGGAAAAAGTCAGTGAACACAGTGCGCTACAAGCGCCGGTTACGCCTGAGCCTGCAGCCAGCGAGATTGTTGAACCAGTGCCAGAACTTATCCCTTGGCACCCGCCGTATCTGCCGAATTTACCAGGTTTTGATACACCTGCAGCAGTGCCGGTTACTGAGCCTCAGTGGCGACGCTTTTACCCGCAACCGGCCGAAGCGCCGGTTGCTGTGTCGCCGGTACCACTGTTACTGCGTTAAAAAAAATGCCAGAGCAAGCTCTGGCATTTTTTTAGCAACAAGAAAACATCAGGCAACCATTGCTGCGTGCAGTTTTTTCATCGCATTTTTTTCCAGCTGGCGAACACGCTCAGCCGAGACCTGATAACGGTCTGCCAGTTCCTGCAGCGTCAGCTTTTCATTGTCGAGCCAGCGGGCACGGATAATGTCCTGGCTACGATCATCCAGCGTACGTACTGCTGCCTGCAGCCGCTCTAAGGCTGCGCCTTCGCTTTGATCTTCTTCAAAGTTGTTCGCCAGATCTGAGGTTTTATCGTCGAGGAAAAACACCGGCGCGCTGAAGTTGTTGTCATCGTCATCGTCTTGCGCATCAAAGGCCAGATCATGGTTGCTCATCCGCGCTTCCATTTCCCGCACTTCATATTCTGGTACGCCTAAAGATTCCGCGACGTTTTTTACTTCATCCTGGCTGAACCAGCCAAGATTTTTCTTCGATTTACGCAGATTAAAAAACAGTTTGCGCTGGGCTTTGGTGGTCGCCACTTTAACAATGCGCCAGTTTTTCAGCACAAACTCATGAATTTCGGCTTTGATCCAGTGCACTGCGAATGAGACCAGACGCACACCAACCGACGGGTCAAAGCGTTTTACTGCTTTCATCAGGCCGATATTGCCTTCCTGAACCAAATCGCCAATCGGTAAACCGTAACCTGAATAGCTGCGGGCAATATGCACCACAAAACGTAAATGCGACATAATCAGCTGACGGGCCGCTTCCAGGTCACCGTGTTGCTGCAGACGTTCAGCCAGAGCGCGCTCCTCTTCAGCCGACAGCATCGGAATAGTACTGACAGCGTGGGTATAAGCCTCAAGGCTACCGCTGCCTGCGACTGACAATGTCATCAATTGATTCGCTTTGGTCATGAACAAACTCCTGTGGAGATGTGAAAGTGGACTCATGTTAGCACTCTTTGACAGAGAGTGCTAATGGCGGTTCCCGCGTTTTTAAGAACCAAATTATATTAAAAAGCGAATTTCAGAATATATCCGCATAAGACAAAGTACGATTTTCCGATATGCTCAAAGTATCTCAACAGAAGTCTGGTCCACTTAACAAACATTGGACGTTGGCACAGCCAGACCTGCATACCAGCGCGTTTACGGCCTTATCCGGCCCTTGGTTCAGGAGTAGTCGATGTATTGTTACCTGGCACGCCAGCCGATCTTTGATCAGCATAAAAATCTGTTTGGTCTTGCGGAGTTCAGGAATGGCCTGTGCCCAGAA
>CAMLNG010000360.1 GCA_946481195.1 uncultured Chromatiaceae bacterium | reverse complement strand
CTGCGGCACTTTCAGTGCACACTGACATTGCGTTCCATCTTTCCCTTCTGGTAGTTTTATGCTTACCACCTGTTTACAATTCCCATACTGTGTTTGATGGCTGCGGGCTGCCAAAGCCTGCTGTTTAGATGGCGCTTACGACCGATAAGACGCGCCAATTGTGGCCTGCGACGACGCTGGTTTATAGCCAGCAATAGTCAGGCCTTCAGGAAAAATGATGTCCAAAGTTAAACTTACCCCTTTAAAAATGACTGAAACTGCAGTGTTGCAGCGATTGCTGCAACTTTATTATTTTGAAGCCACAAGCTGGAGCAAAGAAGATATATGCAGTGACGGTTTATATGACGGATGCACCGCGACCGACTTAGAAGATTATGTCAATTCTGCAGCTGAAAAAGCTTTTTTGTTCTGGGTTGATGAAAAGCTGGCAGGTTTTGTCCTGCTGGAAATCATTACCTTAGAACAACACCCTATTTGGGAATTGGCGGATTTTTTTATCCTGCCAAAATATCGGGGTGGCTGGATTGCACTTGATGCTGTCCGGCAGATTTTTGCGCTGGTCGGGCAACCCATGGCTGCATCGACATTTAAAGAAAACAAAACGGCACTGCGTTTTTTTAAAGCGGTGTCGAAAAAAATTCAGCTCAGTTCTGTGCGACAGCTCGCAGAAGATGCATCATCGCCATTTTTTACGTTTATTTTCAATGAACAGATGCCAGACAGCTCGCCTCAGTTGCTGTCTGGCGCTGCTGCGGCCTAGGAGCTGTTGATGTACTTGCTGGCCTCTGCGCTTTTGTGGGGGAAAGGTCAGGGGGAAGATAAATATGCGAATCAGGTCGACCCTGTTATGAAAAAAAACCAGTACTGGATAACCGTTTATCGCCCGAATGAATTTGACCATGCAGCGTCGCTGGATGCGACGGCGCGGCAAGATATCGACAAGCTCAATGACGAAATGGCCGCCGCTGG
Organism: uncultured Chromatiaceae bacterium; assembly: GCA_946481195.1. The sequence goes on along the minus strand of CAMLNG010000360.1, from coordinate 3,271 downwards.
TGTGCGGGTGTTTGTCGGTGGTTTGCGCCCTGTCGCCGAGGCGAAATCAATACAACTATGCCCGGATGGTACTTTTGTTGTCGCGGACGGCGGCTATCTGGCGGCTGCCAGCTATGCCAATAACTATGTCGATGGCTTCTGGATTTTAACTTGTGAGGATCTTGAAGAGGCAATGGCGTGGGGGCGCAAAGCGGCTGCAGCGTGCCGGGCATCCGTCGAGGTGCGGCCTTTTTATGGATGAAAGGGTTGTGTTGAGTGATGTTTATAAATGATTTTGTGGGATCTGCGCTTGCCCTAATACAGCAACAATCAGGATAAACTCTCTTTCTTTGGTGTAGTACGCCATATGTTTCGCTACGGGGAAATAAAATCCGCCACTGCAAATTTCATCACAGGGGCGCCCCAACTCGACATTATCGGCGAGCATCTGAAAACCAGTCAGCAGGCTGGTTTTGTATTTCTGCCACTGCGCTTCAGAAAAGCTTTCAACAGTATATTGTTTAATCTGCTGTAAGTGAGCCTGAGCCAGGCGACTGAGTTTGTAGCGTCCAGTTTGCATCTGTTGCTTACAGCGCTTTTAAGAATGTTTCACCGTCAACTACTGCATTATCGGCCTGGTCTGCTTTGGCAGCTTGAAAACAGTGTTTGAGGTAGTCGGCTTTCATTGCTTCAAGCGCTTCGTAATCACGGATCGACATGACGACCACAGCGTCTTTGTTGTTTTTGCTTATTTTGATTGGTTCACGCTGGGCATTCAGCAGTAACTCACCGAAATTTCGTTTAGCGTCATTTGCGGTCAATGTGAACATACATAAGCTCCTTGATGGCAGAGTCGCCACTGTATAACGCTTGGGATAAAACGGTCAATTCGATTAAATCGTGCGATTAGAGCGATCGTGGTGATGGCGGTGTTGGCTTTGTTGGCGACGGTTTTCATCGATATATAAATCAATATCTTACAGCATCTCCCGCCAGACATACTGCGCCAGCGGATGCTGCCGCGCTGTTAAATCGCGCACAAATAGCTGGGCTATCCAGCTGGCGCCTTGCACTGAGAGGTGCGTGTTGTCGATTTTACCGTCCGGGAATTGTTGGTAGAGGCCGGCGGGGACCTGAATAAAATAGGCCTGGCTGTTGGCAGGGCCGAAGCGGGTTAAATCGGCGCAGCTTTGTCTGTTTAAATCAAAGAGTTCCACTTTTTCACTGGCAGCTACTTTCCGCGCCGCCTCGGCGTAATCGGCGAGGTTGTTTTCCAGTACGCCTTTGTCGTTAAAACTGCGGCGGCAAATGGAGGTGGCGAGCATAGGAATAGCACCTTTGCTGCGTACTTCGCTGATAAAACGGCGCAGCAGCTGCGGGTAGGTAGAATCGACTGCGGCGTAGCGCGCCGGGTCGTCTTGTTTTTGGTCATTGTGGCCAAACTGGATCAGCACATAGTCGCCTGCGGCTACATCGCTGACTAACAACTGCCAGCGGCCTTCGTTTAAAAACCGCAGCGTGCTGCGGCCATTGGCGGCGTGATTGATGATGGACAATTCCGGCAACATAAAAGCGCGCAGCAACTGGCCCCAGCCGCGTTCCGGGTAGTTCAGATTGGTTTTGTCGGCCAAAGTGGAATCACCAACCAAGTGCAGGCGCGGTGCAGGCATCGAGGTGCTGGTGCCGGTTGGAATACCGGTGGCGGCTTCGGTAGAAACAGGCAACATCAGAAGTCCCGTCAATAAAAAGCATACAGTAGCGAATTTGGTCATTGGGGTCATCCGGTTGTTGGGTTGTGTGGCGGCCTTTTGTTCGGTGGTGCTATTTACGGCGACGCTATGTACGGTGGTGCTATGTACGGTGGCGCTTTCTGTACGCCACGTGGTGGCCAGCGTGTAACGACCATCGTGTGACGCCCATCGTGTGACGCCCATCGTGTGACGACCAACAGGCATCGAACGTACGGTGGCGCTATGTACGGTGGCGCTTTCTGTACGCCACGTGGTGGCCAGCGCGCTTCGCTTACCGTACCTACCCGTACCTACCCGTACCTACCTGTCTCTTCGTGATTTTTTAGTTGTTATTAAGCCATTGCCGGGTTCTGGCCAGTTCGGCCAGTGGTTGCCAGCGTTTGCCGAATATCGTGTTGCTTGCGCTGTGCGCATCGGCATAGGCGCTTTGTTGTGCCGCGCTGAAATTGTCGCTGAGCCAGGAATATGCCGGGCCCTGATTCTGTGCATAGAAATTCCGGTCGCCATAACGGTTTGGCTGGTCGCGCTGTGGCTCGTCCGGATAAGTGCGGCGAAAGATTGGCTGGTCGGCGAGCGCGCTGCTGAATGTATTGCCAGAGAGCACAAACTGGCCATCGTAATGGCGCCGGCCGAGCTGAAAACCGCTGACGCCGTGAAAGTTTGAGTTCAGCACTACCAGTTGCTGCTCGGGCGACAGCTCGCCGTCGTGCCAGAGCGTGGCCGCCTGGTTGTAATTAACAAAATCACTGTCGAGCACCAGGGCGCTGCCGCGCGGGCACAGCAGATCGACCCGGCCGCTGAAAAAACTCTGACGGTGCAGATACATGCCATTTTGTTTATTCCACAGGCTCATCGTATCGGCGCCATTGCTGGCAAACTGGCTTTGGTCAGTGATGATGCGGGTCGCTTTGGCAAAACCACGCACGGCGAACTGATGTTCAAACCGCGCCGGATCTTGTGGGTTTTCCAGAGCGTAACTGTTGTGCACCGTCAAATCCAGCAGCTGAATATCACTGGCGGCGATATTCACCACCGCTGCGCCCCAGTCTTTTTCTAAGTCTTTGCCAGAGGGCAGGACACTGCTGTGCCGGTTGGTGAGAAAATGCTGGCGCAGGATCGGAAATTGGATGATGGTGCGGCTTAAACCACTGCCGGCCAGCACCACTTTGTCGCGCTTAAGAAATAGCTGTTCGCGATAGAGCCCCGGCGCAATCCGGATCAAGGCCCAGCGCTGCGCGTCCGGGCCTGAGGTTGGCAAGCTGTCGAGGGCTTGCTGAATATTGCGAAAGGGGCCAGCGACCGGGTCAACCTGCAACCGCAGCGGCGCTGCAGTTTCAGTAGCCAAAGCCGGAGGCTGGCCATCCAGGCTCAGCAGCGCTACAACCAGCAATAAAGCAGCAACACGCATCAGTGGCAGCCGTTATTGCAGCAAACGTGCAACCTGCACCCCGGCCATAATAAAGGGCCCGACCCCTTTGGCGTCGTTACGGATCACCGGTTCATTCTGGTAGTAGTCGTAGCTGCCATCGCGGCCAAAACCC
>CAMLNG010000359.1 GCA_946481195.1 uncultured Chromatiaceae bacterium | reverse complement strand
CGGCGTCAGCGCGACCGGGCATTTGTGGGATAACGGCGCTGACCCTGTGGCTGAATTGAACCGGCTGAGTCAGGTGCGGGCGGCAGCACTGCAGCAGTTTGGCCTCGATAACATTGCCACCAACCGGCCTTTGTCAGCGCTGCATGAAGCCTTAGTGCCAATTTATGCGCTGCATCGTTATCAGGTCGAAGCCGTCAGTAAACTGATTGGCGGTGCACATTATGAATATGAATTAAAAGGTGATTACGACCAGCCTAAGGGCTTCCGGTGGGTAAACGCGGACCAGCAACAGGCGGCGTTAACGGCATTACTCGACACGCTGACACCGCAATTTCTGGCGCTGCCCAGAGAGCTGCTGGCGCTCATTCCACCAAAAGCCTATGGTGATACAGATGGCCGCGAGAGTTTTCAGAGCCGTAATGGCCTCGCTTTTGACCCGTTGTCGGCGGCCGAAGCGTCGGCCAATCATACGCTGAGCCTGTTGTTGCATCCGCAGCGGTTGAACCGCTTAAGCAGTCAGCAGCAGCTCGATGCGCTGCTGGCGACATTGATTAAGCACACGCTGCAGCAAGATGCCGGCGCTGACGCGGCAGGACTTATCCGCCAGCGCGTCAGCCATGTCGCCTTTTATCAGTTGATGCAAAGCCTGAACAGTGCAGACCTTGCGCCGGAAGCGCGCGCGACTTTAAGGGCACAGCTGACGCAACTTGGTAAACAACTGCAAAAACGTGACGATGGCACAGCGCAACTGTTATCCGGCCAATGGCAGCATTATCTGCAACACGGCAGCTGGCAGCCGGTGTTTATACCAAAACAACTGCCACCGGGCGCGCCGATTTAATCGGCGCAGTTTGCAGTGAAGGAGTGAAGATGCCACCTCAAGTGATTGCCTGTGATACTCATGATTTAATTGAAATGATCTGTATGCGGCGCTATCAGGTCGAAGTGTCGCTCAATGATGGCCACACAGTGCGCGGTACCGCCAATGATACTCTGACCCGCCTGGGCGAAGAGTTTCTGCTACTGGAACAGCCTGACCAAGCTGCGCCAGTAGTACAGCTAAACTTACTGCACGTCAGCCTGATCCGGGTATTAACGCCGGGCGCACAGCCAACAGAGATCCGGCCAAACATTACTCCAGGCTGCCAGGTTTGACGCCCCAGCCCGCAGTCCATCCCTGCCCAAGAACTGCGAACCTGCCGGCAGCATTCCCGGCAGTTTTTTCGCGCTTCTGCTGAGCCAGCCGGCAAAATTACGACTTTAGTACTGATTTTTCTGTCCAACCGGCCAATATTCAGCATCAACAACCAGGCATAACATCGGTGGTGACAAGGCCGCAGACAAGCATCTGCCGTCCATAATCACAAATCCACGGGGTAGACGATGATTTATGCAAATCCAGGGCAAGACGGCGCCCTTGTAACCGTCAAAGCACAATATGGCAATTACATTGGCGGAAAATGGCTGGCGCCGGTCAAAGGCCAGTATTTTGACAATATTTCACCGGTAACCGGTCTGCCATTTTGCCAAATTCCACGTTCCAGCGCCGAAGACATCGAGCTGGCGCTGGACGCCGCTCACGCCGCCAAAGCCAGCTGGGGCGCGACTTCTGTCACCTTCCGCTCAAATTTACTGCTAAAAATCGCAGACAGGCTGGAACAACATCTGGAACAAATCGCCGTTGCGGAGACCTGGGACAATGGTAAAGCCGTACGCGAAACTTTAAACGCTGATGTGCCGCTCGCCGTGGACCATTTTCGTTACTTCGCCGGCGCCATCCGTGCGCAGGAAGGCAGTATCGGTGAAATTGACCAGCATACGGTCGCCTATCATTTTCACGAACCGCTCGGTGTGGTTGGCCAGATTATTCCGTGGAACTTCCCGCTGCTGATGGCGGCCTGGAAACTGGCTCCGGCACTTGCTGCCGGCAACTGCGTGGTATTAAAACCGGCCGAACAAACACCATGGTCAATCTTAAAATTCATTGAAATTATTGAAGATTTACTGCCTGCCGGCGTACTGAACGTCGTCAACGGCTATGGCCGTGAAGCCGGTGAAGCGCTGGCGACCAGCAAACGTATCGCCAAAATTGCCTTTACCGGCTCGACACCAACTGGTTCACATATCCTCAAATGCGCCGCCGAAAACATCATTCCTTCGACGGTCGAACTGGGTGGTAAATCACCAAACATTTTCTTCGCCGACGTGATGAATTTTGAGGACAGCTACTTAAGCAAATGTATTGAAGGTGTTGTCCTGGCGTTTTTTAATCAGGGTGAAGTCTGTACCTGCCCGTCCCGCTTGCTGGTCGAAGAGAGTATTTACGACGCCTTTATCGCCAAAGTGATTGAGCGGACCAAAGCGATTAAACGCGGGAATCCGCTCGATACCGAAGTGATGGTTGGCGCCCAGGCATCGGCGCAGCAGTTTGATAAAATCATGAGTTATCTGACCATTGGTCGCGAAGAAGGCGCGCAGGTGTTGATTGGCGGCGATAAAGAAGCGCTGGGCGATGGTCTGAACGGTGGATTTTACGTGCAGCCAACCCTGCTCAAAGGCCACAACAAAATGCGCGTGTTCCAGGAAGAAATTTTTGGTCCTGTGGTCGCCGTGACCACTTTTAAAACCGAAGCCGAAGCGCTCGCTATCGCCAATGACTCTGAATTTGGCTTAGGTGCCGGCGTCTGGACCCGCGACATGAACCGTGCTTACCGGATGGGGCGCGGGATTGAAGCCGGACGCGTCTGGACCAACTGCTATCACCATTATCCGGCACATGCTGCCTTTGGTGGTTACAAAAAATCCGGCGTCGGCCGCGAAACACATAAGATGATGCTCAACCACTATCAGCAGACCAAAAACCTGCTGGTCAGTTATGACGTCAATCCGCTGGGCTTTTTCTAAGGCCGGCTGCTTGTGCAGCCAAATCCTGTCACGGCGCCGGACTTTGCTCCGGCTTGCCTGTGGCAGGACAATCCTCCTACAATCCGGTGCATCCTGAGCGCAAACTCACGCCGAGGCGAAGCCATGTCTGTCCGTTCCGATTTGATTGTCGCGGCGATGTCTGCTGTATCTGACGCCAGTCAGGCTGTGGCTGAACTTGCGGCTCAGCTGTTACCCGCCAACCCCGGTTTTGTGTTGTTTTTTTGTTCTGCCGAATATGACAGAGCTGCGCTGGAACAGGCCTTCGCGCAGCATTTTACCTGCGTACCGCTCGCCGGCTGCACCACGGCCGGTGAAATCACGCCCCGAGGTTACGACCAGGGGACTATTTGTGCGCTGGGATTCAGTGCCAGCCACTTTCAGGTGTCGCTGGCCTGTATCAAGGATCTGGCAACTTTTGATTTATTGCAGGCGCAGCGGCTGGTGGATACTTTGCTACAAACTCATTTGTCGTCACAACACCTTACACAACCAGCCCGGCCATTTGTGCTGACCTTGCTTGACGGCTTATCTGCACAGGAAGAAATGGTACTGCTGGCTCTCGAAGCAGCGCTTGGCAATATCGCTCATTTTGGCGGTTCCGCCGGCGACGACAATCTGCTGAGCGCCACCCATATTTTTGCCAACGGCCGGTTTTATCAGGATGCAGCGGCTGTGATTATGCTGCACACCACGCTGCCTTTTGAGGTGTTCAGCACCCACCACGTCAGTGCGCTGACCGACAAACTGGTCGTGACGGCCGCGACTGCCGACATGCGCACGGTGCAGGAACTCAATGCCGAACCTGCCGCCCAGGCTTATGCCAGTGCCATTGGTTGCGCCGTGACTGAACTCAATGCCACAGTGTTCGCCTTGCATCCGCTTGCGGTAAAAATCGGCAAAGATTATTACGTCCGTTCTATTCAACGCGTTAATCCGGACGGCAGCCTGACCTTTTACTGCGCCGTCGGGCTTGGCGCAGTACTGACGACAATGCAGCCACAGCCGATTTTACCCGACTTGCAGCAGCGCTTTGCCGACATTGAACAGCGCATCGGAGAGCCACTCATTACGATTGGTTGTGACTGTGTCCTGCGCCGGCTGGAAAGTGCCGAACGCCAAACATTGCCACAAGCTTCAGCTTTTTTCCGCGCGCATCGGGTGTTTGGCTTTAACACCTATGGCGAGCATTTTCACGGCGTGCATCTGAACCAGACATTCACCGGTGTGGTGATTGCCCACCCGCCGGAGGGCTGAACTTGAACCATCCTGACTCATCAGCAGAGTCCGAACTGTCACAACAACTACTGGCACTGCA
>CAMLNG010000358.1 GCA_946481195.1 uncultured Chromatiaceae bacterium | reverse complement strand
CAGTGGTCAGCACAGAGCGGGCGTTGGTCGCAGCAGTTTAATCGAGGCCCGGCTTTTTTTGCCGCAGGCTTTTGGTGCCGCTGCGCTGTTTTTTACTGTCGAGCCGGCGTTGCTGGCTGCCATAAGTTGGTTTAGTGGCGTGACGTTTTTTCGGCACTATGCCGGCCGATTTGATCAGTTCAATCAGCTGCTGGCGAGCCGTTTCACGGTTCATTTCCTGACTACGGCTTTGCTGGCATTTGATGATGATTTTGCCGGACGCCGTGATGCGATGATCAGACTTTTGCAGCAACGCCGTTTTGTAATGCTCCGGCAACGACGACTGCTGAATATCAAATATCAGCTGGATCGCAGTGGAGGTTTTATTCACATGCTGCCCACCGGGACCACTGGCACGGATGGCTTGCCAGTCGATTTCAGTTTCATCAATGGCGATGGTGGCAGTGATTTGCAGCATGCATGGAGTCCTTAAGCGAAGTGACGCCAGTGTAGCAGGAGTCGACATTCGAATCTGGCGGCCAACTTAACTTTCTCAAGCTGCGTTTGGTGTAAGAGGCGAACAGCGGTGCTGCCAGAAAAAGGTTCAGCCGGGCCTGCCGTTGACAGTTTCATGCCAACACTGCAGGATAAATGAAAGCGCTTTCTAAAAGGATTTTTCATGCCAGTCCGACTGTCCAGCCTGTTCCGCCGCTTCTCCTGCCTCGGCCTTATTGCTTGTTTGTTGTCAGCACTGCCTGCGGGCGCTGCACCAGTGCAGAACAGCTGCGCTGCGACCTCAGCCACTGAATTGGCCATCTCAAGGAGTGCCTATCAGGAAAAACTGGCCGGCTTCTGGCTGGGTTTGAGCATTGCCAATTGGACAGGACTGGTGACCGAGATGGATAAAATCGGCGGTGCCGGCCCGGCCGGGCGTTTTTACACCCGCGCCGACTGGGGCAAGCCTGATGAGCCCAGTATCTGGGGCCAGGGTGTACCCAGCGATTTGTCGCCAACGATCAACTGGGTGCTGCGGACACCTGACCAGGTCTGGGGTTCGGACGATGACAGCGATATTGAATACATCTATCTGCAACTGATGCTGCAAAGCCCAAGCCCGCTGCTGACGGGCGCGCAAATCCGCGCCGGCTGGCTGGCCTATATCTACCGCGACGACAACACGCCGCATCGCACTAAAGATGGCAAACCGGAGAACTTCCTTTGGGTATCCAATCAGCAAGCCTTTGATTTAATGCAAAGTGGAATGGTGCCGCCATTTACCGGCATGCCGCCGCAAAACCCACACTACGATATGATTGACGCCCAGCTCACCACAGAACTGTTTGGCGCTTTGGCGCCGGGCCGGCCCGATATCGCCCAGCAGCTGGCGTATTTGCCCATTCGCACCACCGCAACCGCTGAAGCTGCTGATATCGCGCAGTTTTATGTTGAACTACATGCCCGCGCGGCCATGTTCAGTCCTGAGCTGGTACAGGATAAAAAGCAACTGCGGCAAGAATTGCTGCAAATCGCCGCTAAGGCCCGCCAGACGCTGCCGGCCAATCAATATCCGGCCAAAATGTATGACTTTGTGCTGGCACAGTTTCAGGCCGGCGTGCCCTGGGAGCAAGCGCGCGATGCGGTGTACCGGCGTTATCAGCTGGAGCAACAGGACGGCTATGAAATCAGCGCTAAGCAGCTTTATTGCAACGGCTGTTTTGCCGCCGGTATTAACTTTGCCGCCAGCCTGCTCAGTTATTTTTATGGCGCCGGCGATATGCAGGACACTGTGAAAATCGCCGTGCTGGCCGGCTGGGATGCGGATAATCCGGCAGCAACCTGGGGCGGACTTTATGGCCTGATGCTGGGGGCTGACCGCATCGAACAACAATTTGGCCAGAAGCTGTCGCGGCGTTTTGATATTCACCGCACCCGCAAAGGTTTTGCCAAGAATGGCCTGACTGATTTCGGCACTATGGCGGCGCAGGGCGTTGCCGTCACTGACAAAGTGGTCAGTCAGCTGATGCGTGGCAAACGCAGCGCGGATGGCCGGTGCTGGTTCATTCCGGCAGCACCAGCGCTGACGCCGGCCAAAATCGGCGGCTGAAGCAGCGGCTGAAACGGCGGCTTACAGCTGCAACCGGCTGGCCAGAAAATCAATCAAACAGCGGATGCGCGGCGCCACGGCCTGTTGCTGATAATACACCGCATGCACCTGTTCGCGTGGATGCGGGCTTTGCACAGCGCCCGCCAGCACTTGCTGCAACGCGCCGGTTTGCACATCTTTGGCAATCATAAACTGCGACAACAACGCAATGCCCTGCCCGGCCAGACAAAGCTGGCGTAGCGTTTCGCCGGAACTGGCGCTGATGTCAGGCTTGATCTGTAGCTCGCCTGTTGTCAAAGGCCATTGATTGAGCCTGGTGTTATCAGCGAAACCCAACAGCGCGTGCGCTTGCAGATCCGACACCTGCTGCGGCACACCCCGCCGCGCCAGATATTGTGGGCTCGCCACCAGATGCAGCTTGCTGCGCCCCAGCAGCCGGGCGTGCAGATTCGAATCGGTCAGTGCGCCGATACGGATGGCAACGTCGGTTCTTTTTTCAATCAAATCAATCATGTTTTCGCTACTCATCAGCTGCAGTTCAAGCTGCGGATACAAAGCGCGAAATTCGCCGAGTAGCGGCACCAGCTGGTGCAACATAAAGGGACTGGCCGCATCTATCCGCAGCCGGCCCGCCGGCGTGTCAGCAAAACGCAGCTGTGCTTCGGCCTCTGCCAGCAGCGCCAGACCGGGCCTCACCTGACCGACAAAACGATGACCTTCTTCGGTCGGCAACACCCGTCTTGTTGTACGGCTGAATAAACTGCAGCCCAGCTGCTGTTCCAGCGCCTGCACTGCCCGCGACACTTTGGCGACCTGACAGTCCAGCGCTTTGGCCGCCGCCGAAAAACTACCGGTGTCATAGACCGCCAGCAGCATTTCCAGTTGTTCAGTTTGCGATATTATTGCCATTTTTGAGAAAGTAATTTGTCATTGATGCTATTTTTCACAATAGTAGCGCTTGCGACAATCTCCGGGCAATCCATACAGGAACCAAACAGGAGAATTGTTATGCCACTTGCGTTATGGGCGCTGACACTCAGCGCCTTTGCTATCGGCACCACCGAATTTGTTATTGTCGGACTGGTGCCCACCATTGCTTTGGATTTGGGGGTGTCTTTACCTTCAGCTGGCCTGCTGGTCAGTTTGTATGCGCTGGGCGTAGCCATCGGTGCGCCGCTACTGACAGCACTGACCGGGCGCTGGCCACGCAAACCGCTGTTGCTGGCGCTGATGGCATTGTTTATTGCCGGTAATTTGCTGGCATATCTGGCGCCGGGCTACAGCTCGCTGATCACAGCACGGGTATTAACGGGGCTCGCCCATGGCGTGTTTTTTTCCATCGGTTCTACTATTGCCACCAGTCTGGTCAGTAAAGACAAAGAAGGCAGCGCTATTGCACTGATGTTCAGTGGTCTGACCGTCGCACTGGTTACCGGCGTGCCACTTGGCACCTGGATTGGCCAATATTTTGGCTGGCGCATGACTTTTCTCGCCGTTGCCTTATTGGGCCTGATCGCTTTTATTGGCAGCCTGCTGTTAGTGCCGCGCCAACTGAAACAAGGCCAGCCGGCGTCTGTGCTGCAGCAACTAAAAGTTCTGACCGAACCGCGTTTGTTACTGGTGTTTGCGATGACAGCTGTGGGTTATGGCGGTACTTTTGTCGCTTTTACTTATCTTGCGCCGATTTTGCAGCAGGTCAGTGGTTTCGCCCCTGGTGCCGTCGGCCTGATTATGCTGGTGTACGGGGTGTCGGTCGCTGCCGGTAACATCTGGGGCGGTAAACTGGCGGACAAGCATGGTCCGGTCAAAGCGCTGAGCCTGATTTTCACTGCGCTGGCGCTGGTGCTGGCTGTGTTCAGCCTGACGGCTCCTCATCCGGTGCTGGTGGTGTTCACGGTTTTGATATGGGGTGCATTTGCCTTTGGTAATGTGCCGGGCTTGCAGGTGTATGTGGTGCAGCTGGCCGAAAAATACTGTCCGCAGGCCGTCGATGTCGCATCAGGTCTGAATATTGCGGCCTTTAATATCGGTATTGCGCTCGGCGCCTGGCTCGGTGGCCTGGTCGTCGCGACTCAGCCACTGACCCACACCGGCTGGATTGGCGGCCTGATTGTGCTGGTGGCGCTGGCCCTGACCCGCTGGTCCGGTGCGCTCGACAAACGCGAGCAACACAAA
>CAMLNG010000357.1 GCA_946481195.1 uncultured Chromatiaceae bacterium | reverse complement strand
CGGTCCAGTGCGAACCCCCCCAGCAGCCAGAACCCCAACGGCACCCGGGCGTAGCTATAAGCACCACCGAGAATTAACACCATGGCATGAAGTAAAATCAGCCCATACAACAGCGATGTTAACGGGTAAGACTGCCGGGTTCGCCACAACAGCGGCCAGGCCAGTAACACCGGAAAGACCTCCAGCAGCCAGGTGGTCCGGTCAAACGGCGCAATTGCCGACCAGCCCAACAGCAGTAACAGCGCTGCGGAACCGGTATAAAAATGTTGGCTTGAAAGCATGATTCACCAATATCAGTAGTTACTGAACCAATGTAAGCAGTTACATAGCTGAGGTAAAGCCTGCTTTCAGGTAAATTTTGTTAATTATTGGATAAATATTAAGTTTTTTTATGATGCAAAGCTGATAAGGCTCGTTATCCTCTAGCCAGAGGGTCCGTGCCAGCTGCACAGTTGCCGGGAAGAGCAAAAATGCCGGGGCTGACCAGTTACCGGGTCAACAAACCGCAGCTGCTGCGCTAACAACTGCAAAGGCCCGGCTAAAGTCTGGTTTTTGGGCAGCAACACCGGGTAATAAGGGTCATATAAAATCGGACAGCCAATCGCCTGCATATGCAATCTGAGCTGGTGGGTTTTACCGGTATGCGGCGTCAGGGAAAATAAACCAAGCTGCCGTTGCCGGGCGACTAGCCGCAGCGTGGAATGGGCATTTGGCTCACCTTCCACCTGCTGCATCAGGAATCTTGGCTGACTTTTCTCAAGCCGGTTGTGCAGGATAAATGCCTGCGGCAATGGAGCCTGCTGCAGCTGCTCTGGCAGTTGTGCAACGGCCTGGTAAGTTTTTTCGATCTGCCCGGCAGCAAACAGCTGGTAATAAGCCGGGCGGCTTTGCGAATTGACGGAAAACAGCACAAGACCCGCAGTATCGCGGTCTAACCGGTGTACCGGCGCGATATCCTCAAGTCCGGTGTCACGGCGCACCCGCTCAAGCAGGCACTCGTTGACAAATTCGCCGCCCGGAATGACCGGCAAGCCATGTGGTTTGCAAGCCAGCAAAATATGCGCATCCTGATAAACGATCTGATGGGCTGCAGCAACGACCGGCTCTGCGGCGACTTCGCGGTAATAACATAAACGCCGGCTTGGCAGAAAAGGCGTCTGCATGCCAACGACTTCCCCGCTATACCAATGAATTTTGCCGGCTTCCAGCCGCTCAGCCCAAGTCGATGGCGCGATACGCGGAAACTGGTGACACAGAAACTGGTACAGATTGTCCCAGCCCTGATTGACTGGCGGTAAAGTAATTTCGGAAGGCCGCGCCGCTTTAGACATGATGACTCCTGAAACCAACAGCGGACATCACTGCGGTACTTTGGGCGGCGCATGGTAACAAACAATGGCTAGAACGCCCACAGCAACAATGCCGCAGTCATGATAACCAGCACACAGACACCTGACAGCCGCAGGCGCAGGCCGGCGCTGCCGACCACACAAACCAGCGCCGTTTTAACCAGCGTATTACTGACCACCGCAATCACCAACGCTGTCGCGGCCAATTGCTCGCGACCAGCCTGCTGTGCATATTGCGCCATCGACAAAGTGATCGCATCCACGTCGGTAGTGCCGGCGATGGCCGAGACCAGATAAAGCCCTTCGGCCGGGGCAAAATGCTCCGTCAGTTTCACTACCAGCAATACCAGCGCAAACATCAGACCAAACTGGCTGGCGGCCCACAAACTGAATGGGTTCGTGATGCTGGTTGCCGAATTGGCCTGCAGTAGCGGTGCCCGTCGGTAAAAAAATGCCGCCAGTATCAGTGTGACCAGCGCCATGGCACTGATGGCCGGCCACAGCGGTGTTAACAATGGCAGACACACAATGCCGACCATCAATAACACCCGCAGCGACATCACTGTCCAGGCCAACAGAATGCCACAGGCCAGCGCATCATCCTGATTTTCGCCCGCTTGCTGCTGACGGCTGAGCCGCGCAAAACTTAAACTGACGGCCGTAGATGACACGAGGCCCCCGGCCAGACCGGCGACCGCGGTGCCGCGCGCCGGCCCCAACAACCGGGTCGCGACATAACCAACCAGAGAAAGCATGGAGATCAGGATCACCAGCAACCAGATTTTGTAGGGATTAAAGGCTTGCCAGGGGTCCAGTGCATGATCAGGCAGAAGCGGCAAAACAACAAAACTTGCGATCAATAATTTTAGGCCAGCATATAAATCATCATTACCGATTTTGGCAACCAACCCATGCAGCGGCTGTTTAAATGCCAGTATTGCCGATGTCATGATGGCAACCGCAACCGCAATTCCGGCATGGCCATGCATAACGGCACCGCCCAGCAGAAACACCAACAAGGCGCTAAGTTCAGTCGTCAGACCCGGGATCTGGGCCTCGTCACTTTGCTTGCGATGATAGGCTGCAACGACTAAGGCCGCGACGACCCCAAGCGCAACTATCTCCAGCCAAGGCAGTTGTAGCTCCAGCCCCAGCCAGACGCCAACAGCACCAAGCAGAGCCAATAACATAAAGGTGCGCAATCCGCCAAAACTGCTGATGTTGCTGACTTTATGCTTTTCGCGCTCAATCCCGACCAAAGCACCAATGGCCAGCGCATAAGCGAAGTTTTGTAATAGGGTTAGTTCGGTTTGCATACCAGCCCACAATGATCCAAAACGTTGTGACTTGATTTGAGCACTAATCTGACGCTAAGGCTATGAGCTGGCGCAAAATTTTATCGGAGCAATCAACTGTTGCCAGCAAAAAAGGCGCCGTGGCGCCTTTTTCGTTGGTACAGCTTTTATTGCTTTTTGTGTAACTCAAACCAGGCCAGCGTATGTTCGATTTTAGTGATCATCCGGCTCGGCCGGCCCGCAATACCATGTGGCGCGCCGGGAACACGCACCAGCGCTGTTGGCACATGCTGTAATTGTAACGCCTGATACAGCTGCTCAGATTCACTGATCGGCGTGCGGCGGTCGGCTTCACCGGTCATGATCAGCGTCGGCGTTTTGATTTTACCGGCATTGGCAATCGGCGAACGCTGCCAGTAGTGCTGCAGGTTATCCCAAGGCACACCGGGGAATTGGTGATAGGTCTGATACAAATAACTATCCCCGGTCAGCACTTTACTGACCCAGTTGATAATCGGCTTAATCACCGCTGCGGCGCGGTATCTGTCAGTCAGACCAATAGCATAAGCAGTCGCGATGCCGCCGGCTGAACCACCGGCAATATAGACGTTGTCAGCGTCGACAAAACCTTTGGCAATCATCGCATTCACACCGGAATCATGGTCGGCATAATCCTCAGGCGAACTGTATTTGTTGTGCAACAACAGCGCAAAGCGTTCACCATAGCCGGTGCTGCCACGGTGATTGTCGTAAAACACCACATAACCTTCACGGGCAAAACGTTGCATCTCGGCGCTGAAATGCGGGCCATACGCCAGATGTGGGCCGCCGTGGATCTCCAGCATCATCGGGTATTTTTTGTTCGGGTCAAAGTCTGGCGGTGTGATATACCAGCCCTGAATCGGCTCGCCGTCAAACGAAGATTTATAAGTGATTTCATGCACCTGACCGAGCTTTTTGTGGCCGAGCAGGTCTTCATTAAGCTGTGTCAGCTGCCGTACTTTACCGTCTTGCCACAATGCAACATCAGCCGGGCGTGACGCATCACCTTTGGTAAACACCAGTTTTTCTGCACTTTGCTGATATTCGCCGCTTAAATACGGCTGTGGCAGACCGGTGCCGGACAGCTGGTCAGTCAGCACTTTCAGCTCACCGTCTAAATCCAGCAGCGCAACTTTGCGCAGGCCTTTTTCGTCATATTGCACCGTCAGTTCGTCATTACTCCACCAATCCGGTGCGGTTAAATCCAAATCCAGTGCAGCACCGATATCGCGGCTTTTACCGGAGGCGACATCCAGCACTTTGAGTTTGCCATTGGCGAAGGGCAATTTGGCATTACTGCCCCACAGATACGCCAGTTTTTTGCCGTCCGGCGAAAACACCGGGCTAGTCTCCTGACCAGGGACTGAGGTTAGCTGTTTCAGTGCGCCGGATTGCAAATCCAGCTGATACAAATCGCTGTCACGCGGTTGATATTCCCAGTCTGCTGCCAGATTGGCAGAGAACACCAGCGCTTTGCCATCCGGGCTAAAGGTCAGGTCTTCGCCATAACTGCGCTCGCCGCTGGTTAACTGGCGGGCAGTACCACCGTCGCTACTGAGTAAAAATAAATGCCGGTATTCGGATTTCAAAAAACCCTGCCCGTCG
>CAMLNG010000356.1 GCA_946481195.1 uncultured Chromatiaceae bacterium | reverse complement strand
ACCCAGCAAGATTTGCCGTTCAGTATCAAAGTGATAGTAGTCATTTGGCAATGAAGTCACATGCACCAGACCTTCGATATACAAATCTACCAGCCGGACAAACAAACCAAAGCTGGTGACAGTTGCCACTACGCCTTGGAAGGTTGACCCCAAATGGTCCTGCATATATTCACATTTCAGCCAGTCTGATACTTCACGGGTGGCATCATCAGCGCGACGTTCGGTCATCGAACATTGTTCACCCAGTGGCACCATTTGTTCGTGGCTATAGCCACGTGCGCCGGTCACAGGCTCACCCTGTTTGTGCAGGACAGCTTTGATTGCCCGGTGCAACAGCAAATCCGGATAACGGCGGATTGGCGAAGTAAAATGGGCATAAGCTTCCAGCGCCAGACCAAAATGGCCCTGGTTATCCGGCTGATACACCGCTTGTTTTAATGAACGCAGCAGCGTTGTTTCAATCAGCTCTTTATCAGGCCGGTCGCCGATTTTCGCCAACAACTGCGTCAGTTCCAGCGGTGTCGGTTCAACCGGTAAGTCCGCAGTGATGCCAAGCTCTAATAAGAAACGCTTAAAGTTGGCAAAACGGTCACCGTCTGGCTGTTCGTGCACGCGATAAAGCGCCGCAGCTTCATTTTTTTCTACCAGTTTCGCAGCTGCAACGTTAGCCAAAATCATACATTCTTCAATGATCTTGTGCGCTTCGTTGCGGTGAATTGGCACTATCTGCTCAATCTTGCGGTGGCTGTTAAAAATAAACCGGGTTTCGACCGTTTCAAATTCAATAGCACCACGTTCTGCCCGAACTCTCGCCATTTGCTTGTACAGCGAGTTCAGATTTTCGATGTTGGTCAGATTCTCAGCATATTGCTGACGCAGCTCCGGGTCGCCCTGCAGTATTGCATGCACTTTGTTATAAGTCAGGCGGGCTTTGGAATGCATCACGGCTTCATAAAAGCGGTAGCTGCCTAATTTACCCTGTGCGCTGATATGCATATCGGCGACAAAACACAGCCGGTCGACATGGGGATTCAGTGAACATAAGCCATTGGACAAGGCCTCTGGCAACATCGGGACCACGTGATCGGGGAAATACACCGAGTTGCCACGCTCCAGCGCTTCACGGTCCAGCGCAGTATCCGGTTGAACATAAGCTGTTACGTCGGCGATAGCGACCCACAGATGCCAACCGCCATCTTCTTTGCGCTCACAGTATACGGCATCATCAAAATCGCGGGCGTCTTCACCATCAATCGTAATTAGACCAATATCGGTTAAATCGACCCGGCCTGCTTTGGCTGATGCTGGTACTTCAGCGCCGAACTGACTGACTTGTTGTTCTACCGCTGGTGAAAACGTATGTGGAATATTGTGGTTACGGATAGCGACTTCGATTTCCATGCCAGGTGCCATATGTTCACCCAGCACTTCTACCACTTTACCGACTGCGTTGACCCGTTTTGATGGCCGGGCAGTGACTTCCGCCAGCACTATCTGACCGTGACGGGCACCATTTTCTTCACCGACCGGGATCACAATATCCTGCGCAATCCGCGGGTCTTCCGGCACCACCACCGCTAACGCAAAATCTTTAAAATAACGGCCGACGATCGGTTCTTTGCGCGGTTCCAGTACCCGGACAATTCGCGCTTCGACTTTATCTTTGCCTTTAATCTCGCCGGCGCTGGCCAGCACTACATCGCCTGGTAACAGGCGCTGCATTTCAAAATTAGGGATGTACCAGTCTGGGCCGCCCTGTTCCAGCTTCAAAAAGCCGAAGCCTTCGCGATGTCCAAGCACAGTGCCTTTGACCAGGTCCAGGTCATCGACCAGACCATAGCGTTTAGTTTTGGTAAATAACAGCTGGCTATCGCGCTCCATTGCGCGCAGACGTTTTTTCAGAGCGAATAATGCATCTTCGTCGGTGAGGTGAAGTTCTGCCGCTAGTTCGTCGAAATAGGCAGGTTGTTGCCGTTGTTTGATATGTTCGAGGATAAATTCCCGGCTCGGGATGGGGTTTTCGTATTTTTCTTGCTCACGCGCAAGATGCGGATCTTTGATCGTCATGGAGACTCTTACTTTGAATAACTGCGCTCAGTTTAACAGTCTGACCGCGAATTTTCACGGTTACTGTGGAAAACTTCAGCAAACTGTCATCAAAGCGGTTTCTTTGCCCGGGTCAGCACCGCTTCCGGCATGCGTCCTGCCAGTCCCTTCAGGGCTTTTTCGATGCGGGTATGCAGGTCTTTGTCAGCCGTTACCGCATGATGCAGCCAGCGGTAGACAGTCTCGTAGTCAGCCGGGCTGCCCTGATTAGCCAGAAACAATTCGGCCAGGCGGACTTGTGCGTTGACGTTGCCCATTGCGCCGGCTTCATACAAAAAATGCTGCGCTTTGGTCAAATCTTTTTGTACCAACTTACCTTGCTGATAATAACGACCGACTTGCTCCAGGCCTTCCGGTAAGCCTTGTAATGCCGATGCCAGCATCAGATCCCAGCCGCGTTCAGCATTTTTCGGCACGCAAACGCCAAAAGCCAACATGTCGCCAAACAAAAACTGGTAAGCCGGCAATTTCATGATATCCGCCCGCGCTTCGATATCCTTCACCAGCTGACAGTCATCTGATTGCACGCGTTTTAAGTGCGTATTGGAGCGAATCATCTCAAGGAGTTCGTCTTGCGTATACAGCTGCACAACACCGAGTTCAGTCAGAGCTTCCTGTGCCAATGCCAGTCTGGGACACGTTGCACAGGACAAAATAATTACATAGCAAGACCAAACAAACTTATTCACAGCAGCCACCAGGTCAGAATAATGACGCTATGCACTTGCATAGCAACGTATGCTGAAAAGAATACAAAATTTATGCCTGAATGAGAAATCTGGTCAAAGGTTGTCGTGCATCGCCGAATTATTGTTCCGGGTACCGCATACCTGCAATTTCGGCATACCGTACTTCCTGTACATCGCCGAAATATTGCTCCTGCAATTTCGGCATACCGTACTTCCTGTACATAAAAAAAACGCTGCCGGAGCAGCGTTTTTCTGATTACGCCTCGTAAGGATGGCGTAACACTATGGTCTGGACCCGATCCGGACCAGTCGACACGATGTCGATTGGTACTTCGGTCACTTCTTCCAGACGTTTGATATAGTCACGTGCGGCTTGTGGTAAAGCGTCAAGTGACTGCACACCGAAGGTCGATTCGCTCCAACCCGGCATGGTTTCATACACAGGTGTGACCAATTCATACCCTTCGGCAGCCATTGGTGGTACTGTCGAGACTGAACCATCTGGCTGGCGATAGCCCACACAGATTTTCACTTCAGTCAGGCCGTCCAGTACGTCCAGTTTTGTCAGACAGAAACCTGAAATACTGTTCAGTTGCACGGCGCGGCGCACAGCAACTGCATCAAACCAGCCACAACGACGTTTACGACCAGTAGTGGCACCAAACTCGTGACCTTTGACGCCTAAATGTTCTCCGACTTCGCAATCCAGTTCTGTCGGGAATGGGCCTGAACCAACGCGGGTCGTGTAGGCTTTGACGATACCCAGCACGTAATCCAGATAACATGGGCCAAAGCCTGCACCCGTGGCTACACCACCGGCGGTAGTGTTCGATGAAGTCACATAAGGGTAAGTGCCGTGATCGATATCAAGCAGTGTGCCCTGAGCACCTTCGAACATGATTTCTTTACCAGCTTTACGCGCTTTGTCGAGCAGGTCAGTCACATCAACCACCATCGACTTCAGCATATCTGCCAATGCCAATGCGTTGTCTAAAGTGGTCTGATAGTCAACGGCGTCAACTTTGTAATACTGCGTCAGCGTGAAATTGTGCAGTTCCATCAGCGCTTTTAACTTCTCGGCGAACAGTTCTTTGTTGAACAGGTCACCAACGCGCAGACTGCGGCGTGCCACTTTGTCTTCATATGCAGGGCCAATACCACGGCCGGTAGTGCCGATTTTCTTGTCGCCGCGTGCCTGTTCACGGGCAACGTCTAAGGCAACATGGAATGGCAGAATCAGCGGACAAGCTTCGGACAAAACCAGACGCTCACGCACCGGCACACCGCGCTGTTCCAGCATGGTCATCTCTTTCAGCAGAGCTTCCGGAGATAACACCACGCCGTTGCCAATCACACATTTTACGTTGTCACGTAAAATGCCTGATGGGATCAGGTGCAGTACAGTTTTTTCACCGTCAATTACCAGCGTGTGGCCGGCATTGTGGCCGCCCTGGTAACGCACAACGAAACTCGCCTTGTCGGTTAATAAATCGACAATCTTACCTTTTCCTTCGTCACCCCATT
>CAMLNG010000355.1 GCA_946481195.1 uncultured Chromatiaceae bacterium | reverse complement strand
TCGCATCACCAATGGCTTTAAAGTTCTGGCTAAAACCGGCAAATGCTTCCAGCTCGTCGGTCAGGCGGTAGACAGCACCAAAAGACCATAATGGATCTGAATCGCTAGATAAATCGCCGGCATTGCTGGAGACAATATTGTCCTGCCGTTCTACATCGACATAAAACTGTTTCACGCCAGCGGTCAGCGTCAGGTCGCCCAGTTCTACGGTATCCTGGGCAAACAGCTTCAGCGTGTCTGTGCTGTAGTCACGGTCATAATGAACCCAATACGGCGTTTCGTTGAAATAATGATAGATTTTGGTATCCAATACCTGGTGCCAATCGCGAGTCTCGTTGCGATCCTGTTGTTCATACCAGACGCCGGCACGCAGCTGATGATTATCCAACTGCATTTTCAGCTCTGACGTGAGGCCCACACGGTCTTTTTCGTAATGAGTATGGCGATATGAAGCAACCCGCGTGGCTTTGGACAAATCCGCTTTCGGGTCCAGAATGGGTCGGCCTTGCGCGTCCACGTGGGTATAACGTTGTAACTGGCCATTGCCAGTGCCTTTGTTGACACGTTTGCCGTCTTTGTCTGTGACATACACCTGATAAGGTGGTAGCCAGTCACCGCGGCCACTTTGTAAATGCAGATAAGGCGTGACGGTTAAATCAGTTTCATCAGCCAGTTCTTGTTCCCATTTCACATAACTAAAACTGTTTTCACGCAATGTGGACCAGGTTTCGGCGAAGTTTTGGTCAATCTCCGGATCGCCGGTCCACTGGCTGGTCAAGCGGTCCCAGGTCGGATTTTGTGCAAAATCTGCCAGTGAAACTGTGTTGTAGTTATCTTCTGCAGTGTCGTCATAGGAAAAACGGGCTGTGATCTTGCTGTGTTCAAGTTCTGTGACTGACTTGGCCTCAAAATGCGTGCGCTCGGCAAAACCATTACTGCCACTGCCAATCCAGCGGTTGTTAAAGCCGTCTGACAAGCTGAAATATGCGGTGGTGTTGCCAAACAATTGGCCTGTGTCATAACGGGTGTAATATTTACGTGCGTTGTGGTCGCCGCCGGTAATGCCTGCCCGCACGCCGGCTTCAGCTTCCGGAGAGGCAGAGACAAAGTTCAGCGTGCCGCCGAGCGCGTCTAATGAGGCGGAAGCGATATCCGCAGTACCTTGTGCCACTTCAACTGATGCAGTGTTTTCTGTATCTAAGTAGCGGTTGGCTTTACTGCCGCCACCATAAGCGGAACCGCCGTTTGGTAATCCATCAATAGTGATGCCGAGCTGCTGTTCGTTCAGGTTCACATTAAAGCCACGCATGGAAATGGTTGTTGACCAGTCATCAGCACCAAAAGCATCGCCCTGGCCAACGCTGACACCTGGCAAATATTTGATAGCATCCAGCACGTTACCGGCCGGTGATACGGTATCCAGCATCGCCTCGTCTGTGCTGTTATTGGCGTAAGCAATGCGTTGGCCGGTGACAGCAATTTTTTCAATAGCTGCTTCTGCGCTGGCATCTGCAGCAGCGTTGGCTTCTGCTGCGGCAAAGCTAGGGCTCGTGGTTAAAAAGGTGCTGGTCAAAGCCAGACTGATCAGTGATTTGCGAAACTGCACGATATTCTCCGTATTGTTATAAAATCGCGGATATTCTCTGCAGCTTCAATGACGATGGTGTGAAGTCACAGTGACAAAACTGCGACTTCGGTGTGACGGAATTACGACAACCCTCGTTCTACTTACCAAATGGCTGGAGGATAAAATGCCCGTTGGCAAGGTCCTCAGCCAGCTCAAATGAGCGCTCGGTGACTTCCTGCCAATAAGCAATACGGATTGGGTCGGCGAGCTTAGTAAAATCAGTGCGGTCCGGGATTTTACCAAACGGCAGGCTGGCAACCCATTCAGGTGTCGGTACGAGCATAGCCACTTGCTGAAAGTCTTTGGCTTTTGCCCGGCGC
The DNA here is from genome assembly GCA_946481195.1 of uncultured Chromatiaceae bacterium. The sequence continues at coordinate 2,386 of CAMLNG010000355.1, read as the reverse complement.
CAGGGCAGTGACTTATCAAACCAGCCCGGGCTTGCATGTGGATAAAAATGCGGAAACAACACCAGGCCAGCTGTCTGAAATGGCCAGGCAAAATGATAGTCGGTCAGGCCACCATCGATAAATTGGCCGGGATGCATGCCGGCGATTTCAGTGACCGGGTCTAGCACCAACGGAATAGAACCAGAAGCGAGTAGTGCGCTCTGCAGATTGGCGGTGGTAAGCGTTTGCCGGACAGTCGGTAGGTCGGCAGGCGCCGTCACACTGCTGTCTTTTTGCGCAAACAGCACACGTTGGTAATAGCGGCCTAGCCACGGCCGGTGTAACAAATTCAGAGCGGCGGTACCGGTAATTTGGCCCAGTTGGCCGACTCTGCTGGCTGAGAGGGGCCTGCCTTTTTTTTGTGCGACAACAAAATTTAGCCGGAATGTCGAATTGCTGACGACCTGCGCCAGATGTGCAGCATTAGGGAACACAGCATCAAGTACTGTTTTTGAAATAGCAGTGACTTCGCTAGTTGGTGCTATGTCCGGATAACACAAAGTGCGATATGCATCACAAAACCGCTTTGATGCAGCAGCACCATCTGTTTGGGCAAAACAGGCAAAACGCCAGGCGCCGGCTGAACTTCCGAGTAATTCTAACGGCTGCTGGCGGTGCTTAAAGAAACTACTCAGCAGATACTGATCAAGTCCGAACAGGCTAAACCACTTAGGGCCGCCACTGGCACCGACCAACATGTCGATGTCCTGTGGGCGTAAACCGTCGCGCTGGATCCGGGCATATGCATTGGCGCCTGCTAACAGCTGCAGGCGAGGGTAAGGTTTCAACAGATGCCTCCATACAAACGTTGCATCATCCGGCTGGCATATTCATCGGTCATACCGGCGATGTAGTCGCACACCGCCCGTTCGCCGCGTTGTTGTGCCGATAGTACCAGCCAGCGTTGTCGGGTGTTGGCTGGTAGCAACCGCTCTGGTTCAGCAGCAAAGGCGTCAAACAAAGCCTGAACCGTGCGTTGACCGCGAAATTCATTTTGCTGCAATTCCGGATGACGGATCACATATTGATAAATGAAATTTTTTAACAGCTGCAGGATCTGGTGTTCTGCCTGCGGTAGCACCGCATTAAAACGCAACAAAGGCTCTTCCGCTTGCGGCAGAACTTCTTTGAGTTGGATGGCGGTGATCAGCCGGTTTACCAAACTGCCGATCGCAGTTTTGCGGATATGGTGTTCACTGCGAAATAACTGTGCGCCGATTTGCTGCAGGAAAATGCGATCGTTGCTGTCCGGTTCAGCATCCTGTAGTTGCTGCTGCCATTGCTCGGCACTGACAGTGCCGGTGACCACAGCGTCCTCCAGGTCGTGTACGCCATAGGCAATATCGTCGGCCAGCTCCATGATTGACGCATCCAGCGATTTGTAACAGGAGCGCGGCATTGCACCGGATAGAATTTGGTGCTGGAAGATGTCGCGGTCAGTATTTGATAAAGGCGCCAGCACCCAATCCAGCAAAGCGGCATCTTCGCGATAAATCGCCTTTACCGGTTTGTTCAGTCCGGCAGGGATCTGCTCCGGCTGCAGTACAGGGTATTTCAACAAACCAAGTAGGGTACGCCGACATAAGTCCATGCCACCGCTTTCGGTGTAAGGCTCTAATTTACCCACAATACGAAACGTCTGGCCATTACCCTCAAAACCGCCAAAGGCACGCATTTTATGGTTCAGCGCCGTTTCTCCACCATGGCCATAAGGTGGATGCCCCAAATCATGCGCAAGGCACAGTGATTCCATCAGGGCGTCGTCCGGTAATAAAGCGATGGTTTGTGCGGCTAAAAAGGTTTTGCAGCGTAACTGGGCGACTAAAGCAGTACCGATTTGCGCCGCTTCCAGCGAATGAGTGAGACGGGTGCGGTAAAAGTCGTTCTGGCCAATGCTCATAATCTGCGTTTTTGCCTGCAGCCGGCGAAAGGCTGCACTATGCAGGATCCGCGCTTTGTCCCGTTGATAAGGGGAACGATGGTCCCCCGGTCTTTCGCCTTGGCTGGATAAATGCCGTGCAGTCCAGATGTCCATATGCTTCTCCTGTGCTTGTGACACTATCTTACTGAATTAATTAGATAACTGCGACACTCCACCTATGACAAAATAGCACTGGACACATATACAGTACATACTGTATAAAATAACAGTACCTAGTTATGACGCACCTTCAGGAGCTAATTATGTCAGTTGTCATTCAATACGTAGTGGAACGTGATGGAGAAGCCAAAATGACGTTTGCCAGCAAACAGCAAGCAGATGCATATGACAAAATGCTCGACCTCGCAGAATTGATGCAAGACATTATTGGGCGGAGTGAGATGCTTGATGAGTCGCAAACCGAAG
>CAMLNG010000354.1 GCA_946481195.1 uncultured Chromatiaceae bacterium | reverse complement strand
CCGTTGGTACTGCGCGCAGGCCACACTGTGGTGTTGTGTCAGCGCATTCAGTTCGCTGAGCAGCCGCGGCGTTTTGTCTGCCGCTAACAGGCTATAAGGCGGTTCTTCGGTTAGCAATCCGGTTAAGGCAGACATCAATGCGTACTCCCGCCCGGGCCTTCGGTGATGGTCTCGCCACTGGCGATGCGCAGTAGCGCCTGATAATGCACTTTACCATTGCTGGTGTAAGGAATATCTCTGACCAACAACACCTTAAATAAACTGGGATGAAGCAGCAGGCTTTGCTGCAGATATGCACTGACCTGGGTTGCCGCGCTGGATTCGGCATTGGCGTCTATCACGGCAACCACTAATAAATCGTCTCGACCGGTACAGACGGTCTGCCAGTGTTCACGTTGCAGCAGTTGTTCGAGCTGGTCGAGTTGCAGACGTTTGCCTTGTAGTTTCAGCATCCGTTTCAACCGGCCAGTGATTTTAAACAGGCCGTTTGGCAAGCGCACAGCTAAATCACCGGTTGCCAGTTCGCTGAGTTTGTCGGTTGAGCGCAAATCGCCGGAGTTTTGCGCATAACCCAGCATCACATTTGGCCCCTGATAGCAAAGTTCACCTTCGGTCTGCGCGTCAATAATAAGGTTGCGGCTTTGCACGTCGCGTAGCATTAAACTACCGCCAGGAATAGCTTCACCGATACAATCTGCATGCTCTGCGAAGTACTCAGGCCGCAGCCAGGCGATGCGCGCCGTTGCCTCGGTCTGACCGTACATCAGATAGATCGGCAGTTGTTTTTGCGCGGAAAGTTGCTGTACATAGTCGCGTAAGTCAGCATCCAACGGGCCACCAGCCTGCGTCAGATAACGCAGCGCAGGTAAGGGCAAACGCTCAAAGCGCAAGGTCTTCAGCATTTTATAGCTAAAAGCGACCCCGGCCAGGCTGGTCACCTCAAAATCGCGCATTTGCTGCCAAAACTCTTTATTGACCACTGAATAGTCGCTCAGCAAAACAGTGGCACCACAGAGCAAATGGCTGTTGATCACTGAAAGCCCATAGGAATAATGCATCGGTAGTGCTGTGATCGCGACGTCGGACATCTGAATGGGCAGATAACGCGAAATGGCCAGCGCATTGCTGTGCAAATTGTCCAGAGACAGCATCACACTTTTTGGGTCGCCGGTGCTGCCGGAAGTGCTGAGTAATAATGCCAGGTCGGACCGGGCGCGAAAAGCGCTGGCACTGACCCGGCGCATTGTGCCAAGGTCATCAATCAGCACGGCAATTTCGAGTTGCCGGACTAACAATTCCAGCTGACTTTGCGGCAGATTGGGGTCGAGCAATAACAAAGGCCGCTGGTGGCGTAAACAACACAGGTACGCCACCAGAGTCGTGAGATTGTTGCGGCACTGCAAAGCACAGACTTGCTGGGGCCAGACATCAAACTGGACAAAACGTTGCGCATAATGATCGGCCAGCTGCGCCAGTTTGCTGTAACTAATGTGGGTACCGTCTGCCAGCAGTAAAGCGGTTTGCTCACCAAAACGTTCCAGATTTTTGGCAAAATGCAGGCTCATAATACCAGTCCACCATCGACGGCAATGACCTGACCAGTGACGTAAGCGGCAGCATCTGAACATAAAAAACCGACTACGGCTGCTACGTCTGCAGCGCTGCCAAGACGGCGTAAAGCGGTCTGACTACAGAGCGCATTGCGCTGCAATTCGGTGTAATGAGCGGTCAGCGCGGTCTCGATAAAGCCAGGCGCTACCACATTCACGCGGATCCCCTGCGGGCCCAGCTCTTTGGCCAGACTTTTACTCAGGCCGGTAACCGCAGCTTTGCTGGCACTATAGGCTGCCTGACCGCTGCTGCCAGATTCGCCTACTTTTGACCCAATATTCACGATATTGCCGCGTTTCTGCCGTAACATCAGCCGGCTGGCGAGCTGACAACATAAAAAGGTGGCGTTGACATTCAGTTGAAACTGGACGGCAAGACTGCTGGTTTTTGTCAGTGCCAAAGCACTGTCCTGCATGATGCCGGCTGCATTAATCAAATGGTCAAGCCGGCCAAATTGTTGTTGGACCTGACGAAAACAAGCGAGGATTTGCGCTTCATCGCTCAGATCTGCGCTGATGACGATATCATCCGGCTGGGCCAGGACTTGCATTGCGGCGCTGTCACGGGCGACCAGAACCAGCTGATGTCCGGCTTGTTGTAGCTGTTGCACGCAAGCCGCGCCAATGCCCCGGCTGGCGCCGGTGACGAGCGTAACAGGCCGCAGTGCTTGTTGGGTCATGCAAAGAGCACTCCGTGCCTGGCCAGAATTTCGCGGGCTTTGGCCACTGAGCTCATGTCGATAATGTCGTCAGTATCGAGCATCAGCTGAAAACTGTTTTCCAGCTCTGCAATCAGCAGCATATGGGCCGTACTGTCCCATTGTGGGATGCTGTTATAAGCCAAAGCGTCGTGGATTAGACTCAACTCAATCCCCAGCGCTGTGGCAAAAGCCTGCTGCAGTTTGTGGTGATTGCTTTGCTGTAATTCCTGATGTTGCATGTGCATCTCCAAACGATATTTTTTAACCGGCAAAGCGGGCAAACCGGCTGGCGGCGGCAGTAAATCCGGCCAGGTCCAGCTGCATCTGCTGCAAAACAACCGGGCCTGTGGCAGTGCTGAAAGTTCGCTGCTCTGTGCTCTGATAACCCAGCTGCTGGTTAAAACGCAGGGCGGCGCTATTGTCGAGTTTGACATGTGCCAGCAGTGTCGTACAGCCAAGCGTTTGAAAGCAATACTGATTAAGCGTAAGCGCCGGAAAAAACGCCAGCATTGAGCCACGAAAACGCGGGTCGGCCAGATAAAAGCCGCTTTCCAGCACTTTGCTGCCGAAAACAGACTGACCTTCAGGTTGTTTCAGATTGCAGGCGCCGACAGGTTCATTTTTATAGCGGATGACAAAATGTTGCTGGCTGGCATCCTGCCTGATCCGTTCAAACCAGCGCTGTTGATCGGCCTCACTAATTGTCCGTTGGTCCAGCATCTGGGCACTGATATCAGGCTGGTTGCGCCATTGCCGCAAGGAGGCTAAATCTTCCGCTGTGACTGTGGTCAGCACCACGCCATAAGCGGCGATCGGCTCGACCGGCGTCATGCCAGTAAATCCCAGCTCAGCGCAGTGCCGCGGGCCACATCGGTTTTGACCGTTTTGCCCAGCACCATCGGCAGGTATTTTGGCGCGAGCCCCAGCCCGGGCCGGATTGAGCGCAGGTTCTCGGCCGTCAGCCGGTCGCCGGCTTTGAGATCCGCGGCGATATATAAAGAGCGGCGATGCCGGCGCGAGGCGACTTCTTTGGCGGTAACGCCATAATGCACAGTGCCGAGCGCCAGCTGCGCCCGACGGGTCTCGTCGACCAGCATTTTCAGCTCTGCCGGCTCGAGCGAAAATTCAGCATCCACACCACCTTCGCTGCGGTCCAACACAAAATGTTTTTCAATCACAGTCGCGCCTAAGGCAACTGCGGCGACCGCAACACCAATGCCAGTACAGTGGTCGGATAAACCGGCCTGACACTGAAAAAGCTCGGCCAAATGCGGAATAGTACACAGGTTGGCATCAACCGGCTCGGCCGGATAATTGCTGGTGCACTTCAGCAAAATCAAGTCCTGACAGCCATTAGCGCGCAGCACTTCCACCGCTTCGGCCAGTTCGCTCTGGCTTGCCATGCCGGTGGACATAATCACCGGTTTGCCGGTACGGGCGACAGCGGCGAGCAGGGCATGGTCAGTGTTTTCAAAGGAGGCAATTTTGTAGCAGGGCACCTGCAAAGTTTCGAGGAAATCCACTGCGGTTAAATCAAAGGGGGTACTGAACGCCACCATGCCCAGCGCTTTAGCGCGCGCGAAAATCGGTGCATGCCATTCCCAGGGGGTATTGGCAATTTCATATAGCTTATAAAGGCTTTGACCGAACCAGAGACTGTCCGGGTTATCGATAAAAAAATCACCGCTGTCGATGTCGAGGGTCATAGTATCTGCGGTGTAGGTTTGCAATTTAATCGCGTGCGCGCCAGCTGCAGCGGCGGCGTCTACCATGGCTAAGGCTTTGTCCAGCGATTGGTCATGATTGCCGGAAAGTTCGGCGATGATAAAGGGGGCTTGTCCGGCACCCAGCTGATAAGAGCCCAGTTGAATATTCGCAGCTTTTGTCATGTCCGGTGCTCCGTTGGTTGATTCTTTGTTGTTGTCAGGGAGTTGCGCGTTGTTCCAGCAAGGATACTAGTTTAGGTACGCCACCGCCCGCAGGCACCAGTTGGCTGGCGGCCACAGATATCTGACGGCGGCGCTCCGGTTGTTGTAACAGACTGTCGACT
>CAMLNG010000353.1 GCA_946481195.1 uncultured Chromatiaceae bacterium | reverse complement strand
GACAACAAAGTGGAACCGGATTATGTCTGGAGCAGCTCTGTTGGTGACGGTATCGAACACTACGATTCCAACATCAAACCAGCAGTCTTTGGTGACAAAGTCTTTGTTGCCAGCCGCAAAGGCGAAGTGGTGGCCTTTAATCTGCAAAACGGCGACAAGCTGTGGAGCTATGATTTACGCGACGGCGACGATGCGCCACTGTTTGGTGGCATCAGTCACTGGTGGAATGAACGGAATGCCAAGCTGGCGGGCGGTGTGGCCGTTGGTTTTGACAAAGTGCTGGTTGGTACTGAAGACGGTGATGTGGTTGCACTGAACCCGGAAACCGGCGAAAAAGTCTGGGCCGTGAAAGTGAAAGGCGAAGTGTTAGCTGCGCCTGTGGCCGGTGAAGGCTTCGTGCTGGTGAATACCGGTGGCGGCCGTATTTTTGCGCTGCAACCGGACACTGGTGAACAGCGCTGGATGCATGAATCAGAAAATGCACTGCTGACTTTGCGTGGGATTTCAGAGGTAGCTCCGGCGGCCGGTGGTGTGGTGTATGGCACTGGCAACGGCAAAGTCGGTGTCCTGATTGCTGAGCAAGGCGCGCCTGCCTGGGAAGAAGCAGTGGCTGTTGCGAAAGGGTCAACTGATCTGGCCCGGATCATCGACGTTGATGCGACACCGGTCGTACAAAATGGTACAATCTATGCCATTGCCTACAATGGCCAGCTAGTTGCGATGGAGCTGCGCACAGGCCGCACCATTTGGAAACGCGATTACGCCAGTTTCCGAGATATGACTGTGGTCGACAACATTATTTATCTGGTTGATTCAACAGGTAAACTTTTTGCTGTGGATAGTCGTAATGGTCTGGAGATCTGGTCACAGCAAACGCTGCACAAACATTTTGTCACAGGCCCGGCCGTGTACAAGAACTTTGTGGTCGTTGGCGATAATGAAGGCAACCTGCATTGGTTCAGCCGTGACAAAGGCGAATATCTGGCCCGGCACGAGTTTGACAGCTCTGGTTTTTACACCGAAGCTGTCACGACGTCTGACTATTTAATTCTGCAGACCCGTAACGGCGAGATCGACGTGCTGCGCACCAACGATTAAAGGTTGCGCTCTGAATCATGCCAAAGCAGGCCTGTTCGCAGGCCTGTTTTTTTTGTCTGCGAACCAGGCATAGTAGTTTGTGCCGCAGCCAGGTTGCTGCATGCAGTGAAGCTGCTACAAACTTAGGTGTCTGCTAGTAGTGGGGCTTGGCCGTGTTGACCGCGGCCGACAAAACCGGTCGTCAATGACGACAATCAAGAGATTACAGCAGCTGACCCCTGTGGGATGTGTCAGCTCAATTGAGGTGAAACATGTTACCGGTAGTTGCCCTTGTTGGCCGTCCAAATGTTGGAAAATCCACGTTATTTAACCGCCTGACCCGTACCCGCGACGCGCTGGTTGCGGATTTCCCGGGTTTAACCCGCGACCGTAAATACGGCTCCGTTGACTATGAGGGCCTGGAATTTATCGTGGTGGATACCGGCGGTATCGATGGCAGCGAAGAGGGTATTGAGCTGGAGATGGCTGAACAGTCACTCAAAGCCATCGACGAAGCTGATGTGGTGTTATTTCTGGTCGACGCCCGTGCCGGTGCCACAGTGGCTGATGAAGCCATCGCCAACCATATCCGTCGCGTGAATAAAACTGTGTTTCTGGTCGCCAATAAAACCGACGGTTTGGATGCTGACACAGCAATTGCTGATTTCTACAGTCTGGGGATTGGCGAAGTTTATCCGATAGCCGCAGCGCATGGCCGGGGCGTGACGGCGTTGTTACAGCAGGCTTTAGTGCCTTTGCTGACTGAACAGCAAGTACAGCGTCTGGCAGCGTTTGAAGCCGGTGAAGATCTCGATGCTATCGACGAAGAAGCTGAACAGGAACAACGCGACAAACATATCAAGCTGGCGATTGTTGGCCGGCCCAATGTCGGCAAGTCGACACTGACTAACCGTATTCTCGGTGAAGAACGGGTTATCGTCTACGATATGCCGGGCACCACACGGGATGCCATTTATATCCCGATGCAGCGCGGTGAACGCGAATATACCCTGATTGATACCGCCGGTGTGCGCCGCCGTGGCCGTATTGACGATGTAGTCGAAAAGTTCTCAGTGATTAAAACCCTGCAGGCCATTGAAGATGCCAACGTCGTGATTCTGGTGCTGGACGCGCGGCTGGGTATTTCGGAGCAGGATTTGAGTATCCTGGGCTTTGTGCTCAATGCCGGCCGCTCACTGGTGATTGCCGTGAACAAATGGGATGGCCTGGATGATGGCATCAAAGATGAAGTGAAACGTGAGCTGGACCGCCGGCTTGGTTTTATCGATTTTGCCCGACTGCATTTTATCTCGGCACTGCATGGTTCAGGCGTCGGTAATTTGTTTGAATCGGTTGAGGAAGCTTTTGATTCTGCGACCCGCCGCGTCAATACCGCTTTACTGACCAAAATCATGAATATGGCGCAGGAAGATCACCAGCCGCCGTTGGTGAAAGGCCGCCGTGTGAAACTGAAATACGCCCACGCCGGTGGTTACAACCCGCCGCTGATTGTGATCCACGGCACACAAGTAGAAGATTTACCGGATTCGTATAAACGTTATCTGATGAATTATTTCCGTAAATCGCTGCAGCTGATGGGCACGCCGGTGCGGGTTGAATTCCGTGGTACTGAAAACCCGTTTGCGGACAAACGCAATACACTGACGCCGAATCAGCAATACAAACGGGATCGGTTGATAAAGGCTAAAGCCAACCTGGCCAACAAAAAGAAAATTGGTCACAACCAGGACTAAGATTCTGCTTGTTGCACATAGTAAAAAAGCCGGCTGATGCCGGCTTTTTTATGTCGGCAGCAGAATGCCGGCCAGGCTGGTCAGGGCGGTCCGGGTATTTGGCGAAGTGGTATGGTAATGACAAAACTGGCACCGGTGGGTGCGGTGGTTTCTAATCTGATCCTGGCCTGATGCCAATCCAGCACTTTACACACAATCGCCAGGCCCAGACCGAATTGTGGCGCCGTACTAGATTGGGTTTCCAGCCGGACAAAAGGCTGGAAAATCCGCTTGGCGTCGGCAGCCGCGATGCCGATACCATCGTCCCGTACCCGGATACAGAGCTGCTGCGGTTCGGGCCATAGTTCCAAATCAATCCGATGCGTCGCATAACGACAGGCATTTTGCAGCAGATTCAGCAGGACCCGATACAACCAATGTGGATGACCGTATAACAGAGGCAGTGGCGTTGCAGGAGCGACCAGCGCTAATCGCAATTGCCGGGCCTCTGCCAGCGGTGCACAGCTTTGCAGCGCCTGCTGACACAACGGCAGTATCTCGACCGGACTTTGCTGCCAATGCTGATGCTGGCGGTCGAGGCTGGCATATTCTAAAAAGGCGTTAACCATAGCCTCCATCCGATCCAAGTCCTGTTCCAGCCGCTGCAAATATTGATTTTTTAGTGCCGCGTCCGGCTCATCCAATGCAGCTTCCAGCCCAAAGCGGAAACAAGCGATCGGGGTGCGTAAGTCGTGCGACAGGCTGGATGCGAGCAGCCTGTTGTCAGCCATCAGTTGCTCAATTTGTCGCGCCATCTGATTAAAACTCTGCTCCAGCCCACTGATGTACGACCAGCGGCTGTAAGGCAACCTGACCTGTAATTGACCGGCGCCAAATTGCTTTGCAGTGTGACTGAGCAGCCAGAGACGTCGGGTCAGCGGTGTCAGCCATAACAGCATGATTAGACACAAACCGCCATAAAGCGCGAGAGTCAGCCACAAATCTTCCGGTTGATGACCTGCTTCTGGCGGAATATGTAATTGCAACAGCCAGTCCGGATGTGCGGTTAACGCCTTGAGGTAAGAAGTACCTTCAGCATCGGCCAGCGGCAAAATTTGACCGGCTGCGAGTTGCTGTTGCAGTTCTGCCGGCAATGCCAGACTGTCGCGGCGGATCAGTGTCAGCGCCAGCTGCCAGTGTTGTTGCTGCTGGCTGATAAAATCGCTGAGGCCGGTATTGGGTTGTAAATCTGTTTGTTTGGCGACGGTATTCAGTAATGTAAGGTGCAACTGCAGTTGTGGTGCTGGCGGTGGGCTGTCGTTATAGGCGAGTTGGTCCAGCAAAGCGCCCAGTAAAAATAATGCGCAGATAGCTGAACATAATAAACTCAGCGCCAGCTTCAGCATCAGCTGGACCAGTGCTCGGTGGCGAACAAATAACCTTGTCCCCACACAGTTTTAATCCGCTTGGGTTCTTTGGCGTCATCGCCGAGTTTTTTTCTGAGCACAGAGATCATCACGTCAAAACGCCGGTCCAGACCGTCATGCTCCCG
>CAMLNG010000352.1 GCA_946481195.1 uncultured Chromatiaceae bacterium | reverse complement strand
ATACGCGGGCAATGTCATTTTGGGTCTTTTAAAGGTATTTACATGAACACAATTGAAATTGACGACGAGCTTTATCACTTTATCGCCGGACAGACCCAACGCATTGGCGAGAGCGCCAATGATATTTTGCGCCGTATTCTACTGAATAAGCAGCCGGTTGCCCAGCCAGCGACTGCTCAGGCAGTTGTCGCAGAAAATTCAAAAACCGGGCAGAAAGTCTTTGATATCCTCAGCAAACAGGATTTACAGGCAGAGTTGTCTGTGGTGGGTCGGTTTCTGATTATCCTGTCGGCGCTGGCGCGCGCGCATAAACAGGATTTTGCCCAGGTACTGGAAATCAAAGGTCGCAACCGGGTGTATTTTGGCCGCAGCGACACAGATTTGCTGGAAGCGGGCAGCAGTACCAATCCGAAACAAATTCCAAACAGTGAGTTTTGGGTGATCACCAACTCCAACACCACGCGGAAAAAAATGATGCTGACTGAAGCGGCATTAAAACTTGGTTATAGCGCAGAAGAAGCAGAAACTATCCGTGATTTTCTCTGATTTGCGTCAGTGACAGCGGGCCGGCTCCGACCGGCCCTGGTCTGGCATCGTGAGTTGAAAAGGAAGCCTTATGTCGTTACACCCATTGGCCGGCCAGCAGGTGCCCCGCGCGATGCTGGAAAACATCCCCCGTCTTTGCAGTCACTATTACACCATTATTCCTGATTTAACCGATGCCGCGCAGCGTGTTGCTTTTGGCACCTCGGGCCATAGGGGTGTGGCGACACAAGGTTCTTTTAATGAATCTCATATTCTGGCGGTGTGTCAGGCGGTTGCGGAGTACCGTAAAGCGCAAAGCATCAATGGGCCTATGTTTATCGGCAAAGATACTCATGCTTTGTCCGAACCCGCTTTTCAGACCGCGTTACAGGTGCTGATTGCCAATGGCGTGACGGTCAAAGTCCAGCAGGGCTTTGGTTTTACGCCGACACCGGTGATGTCACATGCCATTATTAATTTTAATCGCAGTCAAACTGCGGGGCAGGCGGATGGGTTGATCATCACGCCGTCGCATAATCCGCCTTCAGATGGCGGCATCAAATACAATCCGCCGCACGGTGGACCGGCAGATACGGATGCAACCGGCTGGATTGAACAGCGTGCCAATCAGTTGATAGAGCAGGGCCTGACCGGCGTGCAGCGCATAAGTCTGCAGGATGCGCTGGCCAGTCCGTTCTGCCAGAGTCACGACTATGTCAGTGCATATGTCGAAGATTTGCAGCATGTGGTTGATATGGACGCGATCCGCGCGGCAGGTGTCCGCATTGGTGTGGATCCGCTCGGCGGTTCCGGCCTTGAATACTGGCCCGTCATCGCTAAACGCTATGGTATAGATTTAACAGTCGTTAATGACCAGATTGACCCGAGTTTTGCTTTTATGCCGCTGGATAAAGACGGCAAAATCCGCATGGATTGCAGCTCGCCCTGGTCAATGGCCAATCTGATTAAACTCAAAGATGATTTTGATATCGGTATTGGCAACGACGCCGATTTTGACCGGCATGGTATCGTCACCAGAAGTGGTGGCCTGCTGAATCCAAATCATTATCTGGCAGTTGCCATCGATTATATGCTGGCAAACCGCCCACAGTGGCCGCAGTCGGTCAAAATCGGCAAAACACTGGTGTCCAGTGCGCTGATTGATCGCGTGGTCGCGGGCCAGCAACGGCCACTTTATGAAGTACCGGTTGGCTTTAAATGGTTCGTATCAGGGTTGTTTGATGGCAGTCTCGGTTTCGGTGGTGAAGAAAGCGCAGGAGCAAGTTTTTTGCGTTTTGACGGCACTGTGTGGTCAACCGATAAAGACGGTTTTATCCTCGGTTTGTTGGCCGCTGAAATTTGTGCCAAAACTGGCGTGGACCCGTATCAGCGTTACCTGGCGCTCACTGAAAAATACGGTGCGCCTTTATACCGCCGCCTCGATGCACCAGCCTCGATGGCGCAAAAAGCAGCGCTGAAAAAACTTGATGTATCCAGCGTCACGCAAAAGACCCTGGCAGGTGATGATATTCTCGCTGTGATGAACCGGGCCCCGGGGAATCAGGCTGACATCGGTGGCGTGAAAGTGGTTACCAACAATGGCTGGTTTGCGGCACGGCCATCCGGCACCGAAAACAGCTATAAAATCTATCTGGAAAGTTTTGTCGGCCCGGCGCATCTCGACGCTCTGGAGCAGGATGCCAAAGCATTTGTCGCTGAGGTATTCCGTCGCGCTGACTGATTGTCAAGGCTTTGCATTCGTATGTAATTGGGTTACAGAATGCAAAGCAATACCTTTAGTTTCTTGCATTATCGCGGTCTATTCTGTAATTTTGTTACATGATTATTTTCATCTGGACTTTCGAAGTTAATCGATTAAGATTCAGATCAAGCGACGGTCTTCGGACCCCTAACAGCTGGAACCTTATTATGAACGCCAAAGTTACGACTGCTCCTGCCACGACTGCTGTCGGAGCGCGGCCTAATGCCGTAGAACTGAAAGAGCGCATCGTCCGCCATCTGCACAGCACGCTTGGCACTGATGTCAACAAAGCCAGCCCGCAAGCCTGGTGGCGCGCGACTTGTGCTTCGGTCAACGAATATGTGTTTGACGGTCTGCGTAATACCCAGCGGACGCACTATCAGCAAAATACCCGTGCTGTGCATTATTTCAGTCTGGAATACCTGATGGGCCGGTTGTTCAGTAACAACCTGCACAATCTGGGTTTTTACGAAGAAGCCAAGCAGGCGCTACTGGAGCTTGGCATCAACATTGCCGACCTGGAAGAGCAAGAAGAAGACATGGCGCTTGGTAACGGCGGTCTTGGCCGTCTGGCCGCCTGTTTTATTGACTCAATGGCAACGCTGAACTATCCGGCCATCGGCTACGGCATTCACTACGAACACGGCCTGTTTAAACAGGAATTCCAGCACGGCATGCAGATTGAGCGGCCGGATTCGTGGCGCGAATACGGCAATCCTTGGGAAATTTGCCGGCCAGAATCGGCACAGGAAATTTCCGTTTACGGTTATGTAGAAACTGTGTATGACCTGCAGGGCCGGATGAAAAAAGTCTGGCATCCGGGCCGTATTATCAAAGCGGTGCCGTGGGACATTCCGGTGGTTGGCTACAACGGCAGCTCTGTCAACGTGTTGCGCCTGTGGGAAAGCCGTGCCAGTGACTTCTTTAACTGGGACGTGTTTAACTCCGGTGGTTATGTTGACGCCGCCCGCGAAAATATCGAAGCAGAGACCATCTCTAAAGTCTTATATCCAAACGATGAAACTGAAGCCGGTAAAGAGCTGCGGTTAATTCAGCAGTATTTCTTCTGTTCCAGTTCACTGAAAGACATCATTCGCCGTTATAAACGTGCTCATGGGGATGACTGGTCGCAGTTTGCTAAACAAGTGGTGATCCAGTTAAACGACACCCACCCGACAGTAGCAATCCCGGAACTGATGCGGATTTTAGTCGACCGCGCTGAGATGACCTGGGATGACGCCTGGAATATCTGTCAGCACGTGTTTGCTTATACCAACCACACGCTGTTGCCGGAAGCGCTGGAGCGTTGGCCGGTGCGCTTGTTTGAAAAAGTCCTGCCACGGCACCTGGAAATCATTTATGAAATCAACCGCCGTTTCCTGGTCGAGCAGGTTGATGTGCGTTGGCCGGGTGATGTCGAGAAAAAACGCAAACTGTCGATCATCGAAGAAGGCCACGAACCAATGGTGCGGATGGGCCATTTGTGTGTGGTTGGTTCGTTCCGGGTCAACGGCGTCGCAGAAATCCACTCTCAACTGGTTAAGTCAGACTTGTTCCCGGAGATGGTTGCGCTGTGGCCGGACAAATTCACCAATATCACCAATGGCGTGACGCCACGTCGTTGGTTAAAAGCCTGTAATCCGCGGTTATCTAAGTTGCTGGACAACACGATAGGCAACGCCTGGCCAACCCAACTGACTGATCTGGCTAAATTAAAAGCTTTTGCGGACGACCCGGCGATGCAGGACGCTTTTATGGCAATCAAACAGCAAAACAAAGCTGAACTTGCGACTGAAGTGAAGAAGTTGACGGGTGTAGATATCGATCCGCATGCTTTGTTTGACGTACAGATTAAACGTCTGCACGAATATAAACGCCAGCACCTGAACCTTTTGCACATTCTGGCTTTGTATCGCCGCATTTTGCAAAACCCGGATTACGACATGGTGCCACGTGTATTCCTGTTCGGTGCCAAAGCGGCGCCGGGTTACAAACTGGCGAAAGAGATTATCTATGCGATCAATAAGATCGCAGACAAAATTAATCACGATAAACGGGTGAAAAACCGCATTAAAGTG
>CAMLNG010000351.1 GCA_946481195.1 uncultured Chromatiaceae bacterium | reverse complement strand
ACGTTGCGCGTAGCATAGACACCTACAGCTATATCCAGCCGTTAGGCGTGTGCGCTGGTATTACACCGTTCAACTTCCCGGCGATGATCCCGCTGTGGATGTTCCCGATGGCGATTGCCTGTGGTAACACTTTTGTCTTAAAGCCATCTGAGCAAGACCCGATGACGGTGAACCGGATTGCGGAGCTGTTTGCTGAGGCTGGCGCGCCAAAAGGCGTGTTACAAGTGGTACACGGTGGCAAAGAACAGGTAGACGTGCTGTTGCATCACCCGGATATCAAAGCGATTTCTTTTGTTGGCTCGGTCAATGTCGGCCAATACATCTACAAAACCGGGACTGATAACCTCAAACGCGTGCAGGCATTTGCCGGCGCGAAAAACCATATGGTGATCATGCCGGATGCGAATAAACAACAAGTGGTGAATGCCCTGGTTGGCGCCTCTGTCGGCGCTGCCGGTCAGCGTTGTATGGCGATTTCAGTGGCGGTCTTTGTTGGCGCTGCAGCGGAATGGATCCCGGAAGTGGCTGCCGCCATCGGCAAAGTGCGTCCAGGCGTGTACACAGATCCGAATGTAGCCTATGGCCCGCAAATCAGCCCGCAGGCCAAAGCGCGGATTTTGTCTTTAATTGCCAAAGGCAAAGCAGAAGGCGCAACTTGTCTGCTGGATGGCTCTGACTTTGTGGTCGATGGTTATCCGAACGGCAACTGGGTAGGCCCAACAGTGTTCAGCGACGTCACCACCGACATGACCATCTATAAAGAAGAGATCTTTGGCCCGGTATTAACCACTATGACAGTTGATTCTTTGGATGCTGCCATTAGCGTGGTGAACGCCAGCCCTTATGGCAATGGCACGTCAATCTTTACGGCCAGCGGTCATGCCGCACGTAAATATCAACACGAAATTGAAGTCGGTCAGGTCGGGATTAATATTCCAATTCCGGTGCCTCTGCCGTTTTTCTCCTTCACTGGCTGGAAGGGTTCGTTCTACGGCGACCAGCATGCCTACGGTAAACAAGCGGTGCGATTCTACACTGAGACTAAAACCATCACAGCGCGTTGGTTTGACGACGAAGTGCAGGTGTCTGGCCCGAATATGTCGATCAATCTGCGTTAATATCAAGCGTGGCCACCGCCTACACAGCGGTGGCTTCGCCAAAATGTTTTATCAAGTCCGGTCATAATTTCAAACCACAGCGGCTGGTCTTAACACACTGAGGTCCAAGCATGAATTTTAATTTAACCGAAGATCAAAAAGCTTTTGCTGACACGGCGCGGCAGTTTGCCGAAACCGAACTCGCGCCTTTTGCCGCGCAGTGGGACCGTGAACACCATTTCCCCAAAGATGTGCTGCAAAAAGCCGGTGAACTGGGTTTTTGCAGTCTGTATACACCGGAAGAAGCCGGTGGCTTAGGCCTGTCGCGCCTGGACTCGTCGATTATTTTTGAACAGCTGGCGATGGGTTGCACTGCAACGACGGCGATGCTGACCATCCACAATATGGCGACCTGGATGATTGCCACCTGGGGTACTGATGCGGTCAAAGCTGCCTGGTGTCCAACTTTGGTCACCGGCGAGCAGCTGGCGTCTTATTGCTTAACCGAGCCGGGTTCAGGCTCAGATGCGGCATCTCTTCGCACCAGCGCGAAAAAAGACGGCGACAGCTATGTGATTAACGGCGCAAAAATGTTTATCTCCGGCGCCGGCAGCACTGAAGTTTTAGTGGTGATGGCGCGCACCGGCGAAGCGGGGCCAAAAGGCATTTCTGCTTTTGTCGTGCCAGCCAATGCCGAAGGGGTGATCTATGGCAAAGCCGAAGAGAAAATGGGCTGGAATGCCCAGCCAACCCGTTTGGTTACTTTTGACAATGTGCGGGTGCCGGCGGAGAACTTATTAGGCGCTGAAGGCCAGGGTTTTACTTTTGCGATGAAAGGTTTAGACGGTGGCCGTATCAACATTGCCACTTGTTCTATCGGCACCGCGCAGCAGGCGCTCAACACGGCCCGCAATTACATGCTGGAGCGCGAACAATTCGGTAAACCTTTGGCAGCGTTTCAGGCGCTGCAGTTTAAACTGGCGGATATGGCCACAGAACTGGTTGCAGCACGTCAGCTGGTGCGTTTAGCTGCGTTTAAACTCGACCAACAGGACGCAGAAGCGACTGCTTATTGCGCCATGGCAAAACGTTTTGCCACTGATATCGGCTTTCAGGTTTGTGATCAGGCGCTGCAAATTCACGGCGGTTATGGCTATATCAAAGAGTACCCGCTGGAGCGGCATTTCCGTGACGTGCGGGTGCACCAGATTTTAGAAGGCACCAATGAAATCATGCGGCTGATCATCGGCCGGCGCTTACTCGACAGCGCTGCCTCTGATATTCTGTAAGTCTGTTTGCAAAATAAGAACAAAGAGCCGGGCTGCCGGACGCAGCCCGGCGTTTGTCATTCAGCATAAGGGATCCCTATGGCCCAGTTAAAGCTTGAAATCCAAGGTCACACAGCATTGCTGACCATGTCTAACCCGCCCGCCAATACCTGGACACGTGAAACGCTGACAGCTTTGCGTGATACGGTGCGTGAACTAAATCAAAATAAATCAGTGTATGCGCTGGTGATCACCGGTGAAGGCCAGAAGTTTTTCTCTGCCGGCGCCGATTTAAAATTATTCGCCGATGGCGATAAAGCGGTTGCCAGTGATATGGCGCGGATTTTTGGCGAGGCCTTTGAGACTCTAAGCCAGTTCCGTGGTGTGTCGATTGCCGCCATTAACGGCTATGCGATGGGTGGTGGGCTCGAAGTAGCGCTGGCCTGCGATATCCGCATCGCCGAGTCTCAGGCGCAGCTGGCATTACCCGAAGCGAAAGTAGGTTTATTACCCTGTGCCGGTGGAACACAAAATCTGGCCTGGCTGGTCGGTGAAGGCTGGGCCAAACGGATGATCCTCTGTGGTGAGCGTCTGTGGGCCGACAAAGCGCTGCAAATTGGCCTGGTCGAAGAAGTGGTCGGAACCGGCGAAGCGCTGGTGGCGGCTTTGGCGCTTGCGGAAAAAGTCGCAGAGCAGAGCCCATCGGCCGTAACCGCTTGTAAAAAACTGATCCAACAAGGCCGTAAAGGCTCGATTAACGCAGCACTGCCGCTGGAGCGAGAGCTTTTTGTCGGTCTGTTTGATACCAAAGATCAGGTCGAAGGTGTCAGTGCCTTTTTACAAAAACGCCCGCCGCAGTGGGTGAATGGGTAAGGAGCCTGGTATGACCGAAATTGCGCAAAACCAGGCTGTTGTACTGTTTAATGAACTGACAGCAGAAAATGGCAAAAAAATCGGCGTGGCGACACTCAACAGTGAAAAGTCACTCAATGCGCTGAGCCTGCCGATGGTTGAACTGCTGCTGCCGCAGATGCAGCAATGGAAAGACAATCCGGACATCGCCATGGTGTTGTTACAGGGCGCGGGCGACAAAGCCTTTTGTGCCGGTGGCGACATCCGGGATTTGTATCACACGATGAAAGCCAGTCCCGGCACTTTCCAGCCTTATGTCACAGAATTTTTTACCAAAGAATATACGCTCGATTACCTCATTCACACCTTCGATAAACCAGTCTTGGTCTGGGGTAACGGCATCGTTATGGGGGGCGGTTTAGGCCTGATGGCCGGCGCTTCGCATCGGGTAGTCACCGCAACCAGCCGGATTGCCATGCCGGAAATGGCGATTGGCTTGTATCCGGATGTCGGTGGCAGCTGGTTTTTAAACCGGATGCCGGCCGGCTGTGGTTTGTTTTTGGGTCTGACCGGCGCTTCTATTAACGCCGCCGATGCCAAGTTTATTGATTTGGCCGATTTTTATATTCCACACGACAAACGCCAGCAGGTTGTTGAGGCTTTGCTCTGCATCCGTTGGGGTAATACTGTGGTATTAAATCATCAGAAGTTGTCAGACTTGCTGATGAGTATCGAAACCCAGACTTTAAACCAGCAACCAGCCAGCCAAATCCGTTTGCATCAGGCGCCTATTGCCGCGCTTGTTAATACGCAGGATTTGCCTGCGGCTATCGACGCGATTCTGGCCATGCCAAACGAAGACAGCTGGCTCGGCAAAGCCAAGGCGTCATTGCGCTACGGCAGCCCAATTACGGCGCATATCGTTTACCGTTTGTTGCAGCTTGGCCAGTCAAAAATTCTGGCTGACAGTTTCCGTTTAGAGCTTGGTCTTAGTGTGCAATGCGGCAAACTGGGCGAATTCAGCGAAGGTGTACGGGCATTGTTAATTGATAAAGATCAGCAGCCGCAGTGGTTGTACCCGGATGTGGCGTCAGTGCCGGCCGCCGTCATAAACGAATTATTCAGTTCGCCATGGCCAGCCGCAGAGCATCC
>CAMLNG010000350.1 GCA_946481195.1 uncultured Chromatiaceae bacterium | reverse complement strand
TTAGCGGCGCCTCAGCTGTGCTGGCAAAACTTCAGCAACAACAGCTGCAGCTCGCCGTGGTCAGCAACGGCCCGCAAAGCAAAATGCGTTTTACGCTGGCGCATTGTGGTCTGCTTGAATACTTCTGTGACAAGAACGAACCAGAGCGGTTGTTCAGTGCTTATGACTGCAATTTGTTTAAACCAGATCCGGCGCTTTATCTGCATGTGATCAAGGCTTTAGGGTTAGAACCTGCAGACTGCGTGATAGTAGAAGACAGCCCAACCGGTGTGCAGGCAGGCCTTGCGGCCGGGGTGAAGACGTTTTTTCTAAATCATTACGCCGAGCCCTGCCCGGCCGGCGCTTTGGAGATCAAGCAGCTGTCAGACTTGCTGACAGCGCTTTAAGGGGATACAGCACTCAGGCTTTACACAAATGCACTGTGACTTCTTCGCGGTCGTGGAATAAATGCCGCGCCTGGAATTTCACTTTGATGCCGGCTTCGTCAAAACGCTGCTGCATTTCTGCCAGCACTTCCTGCACTGTTTCATAGCGTTTTTTCATCGGTAATTTCAGGTTAAAAATACTTTCCTGACACCAGCCGTTGATCAGCCAGTCGCAAATCAGCTGGCCGACACGCTGTGGTTTTTCAATCATGTCGCAGACCAGCCAGTAGACATTCTTTTTCTCCGGTTTGTATTTAAAACCATCGACCATGTAATGTTTAACCTGACCAGTCATCATCAGGCTTTCCGCCATAGCGCCGTTGTCAATCGACACCACCATCATCGAGCGTTTCACCAGCTGATAAGTCCAGCCACCAGGGCAAGCGCCTAAATCGACGGCGCGCATGCCTGAGGCTAAGCGGGTATCCCACTCGTCGCGCGGAATAAATTCCAGGAAAGCTTCTTCCAGCTTCAGCGTACTGCGGCTTGGCGCATCAGACGGAAACTTCAGCCGGCGGATACCGTTTTCCAGCGAATTGTTATTCTCCGGGTAAGACACTGCCAACAAAGCTTTTTGCCCGCTTTGCATAAACATATGCAGCACAGGCGCGCGTAAATTTTCTTTTTTCAGCATCAGGCCCGCCTGACGCAGGCTCTGGCGCAGTGGCACTGTCAGTTTACGAGCCAGCGTTGACAGCTCTTTGCCATCGTTGGTGTCCGGGTATTCAATCCTGAGTTCACCAATACTGCTGATTTCGCTGCCCTCTTCGACGCTCTGCAGAGTTTCCAGTACTGGAGTAACCCGATCGCCTGCCGGCAAATCCAGCCAGTCGCCAATGACTAAAGCCCACTGGCGGACAAAAATCAGTTTAGAAAATGGGAAGTCACTGAAAAAACGCTCTAATGCGGCGCCGTCATAAGCTTCAAAAATAATAAAAGCGTCATTGGCTTTGAGTTTGCAATAACCAAACACACCAAACTGGCCGGCTTTATCCTGAATTTCTGCCGCACATTCTTTTTCAAAACCAGAGCGACAGTAGAGCAATAATTGTTTCATTTGTTTTTCCGCAGCCAGGGCAACAGCATCAGGCCAGCCCAGCATAAAATCAGCATCTGTCCACCGACCGGCGCTAACTGGCGCCAATACAGTGGTAACTCAAATAATCCGGCCCAGACAGTGTAGACAAAACACCAGAGGCCCAGATGAAATCCAACTAACAGCAGCGCCAGTAACCAGCGCTGAGCCTGGCCAAGCTCGTTATTTTTGCTTGCCATCGCGCCATATAACGACAGCACTAACAATGCTAAGGCCTGAAACGCCAAAACAGCAGTACTCGACACCAGCCGGCTGAATTCTTCCGTCACCAGATTAAACTGGAAATAATGCGAAATTGCCGCGCTCATACCAACCACAGCAGCGCCATATAACCCGCACATAGATAAACTGCATTTCCACAAAGCCTGCATCTGTATGCTCCTGCTAAGTTGTATTTCTTGGCCGCCGGATAAATTCACCACAGGCAGCAGCTGCCAGAATAAAAGCCTGCTCTGCTGGCAAACCCGCCCGTTTTGGCAGCGCATAATCATGGTCGGCGCCGGTTAACTCAATAACTTCAGCCTTACCTGCAACCAGCCGCAGCGACTCTGCACTGCCAAAGGGATCACGGCTGCCCTGACAAAGCAATAACGGCCTTTGCAGGCGTTGTAAGCACTGACTGCGTGCTGCGACTGTTAAAGCGGCTTTTTCTGCAGCTTTGGCTTTTGCCGGCGGGCACAACGGATAACCAAATACCACGCCACCAGCCACTGCAGGCGCAAGCTGAGTTCCTGCCAAATACATGCTGACTACCCGCCCGCCTAAACTTTTACCAGCCAGCCAAAGCGGCAGTTTATCATCCGCCGGAATTGCAGCTATCAGCTGTTCCAGCTCTGGCATTAATTTGTCAGCTTTTGGCGCGACCTGGCGTTTGCCCAGCAATGTCTGCTGCATAAAATTAAAATTGGCAGCAACTACCGAGACCCCCTGTGCGTTCAGCAATGGAATAAGCTTTTGAAAAAACGCTGATTGCACAGGTGCGCCGGCACCATGTAATAGCAGCAAACGGGCAACAGGTGCCGCACTGTCGTGAAAACTAAACTGCGACACTAATCCTGATCCGACGCGATGGCGATATTAAACTGCTGCTCGTTAAAAGCTTCCTGCTCCTGCGCCACCAGTTTGTTCATCCAGTCGCGAAAGGCGGCAATTTTGCCAAGTTCAATCTGATTGTCGCGGCACACCAGATAATAGGCATCTTTGCTTTGCAATACGTGATTAAAAGGCACTATTAACCGACCGGAATTGATGTCGGGCCGCGCCAGTACGTTATGTGCAAGCGCTACGCCCTGACCGTGAATAGCCGCCTGCAGCACCATAGCGGTGTGACTGAAAATCGGCCCCTGATTGACGTTAAAATGCTTAAAACCCTGACTGGTAAACCAGGCTTTCCAGGCGTCACGGGTGCCATCATGCAATAGCGTATGAAAACGTAAATCGGCCGGCTCATTCAGCGGTTTTGCGCGGTTAAGCAGCATCGGCGAGCAGACCGGCACCAGATATTCCGTGTGTAGTTTGTCAGCGTGTAAATTGCGCCAGCTGCCGCGGCCATAATAAATCGCGACGTCAACGTCGTCAGTCAGCGAGCCTTCTTCATAATCCACAGCGCGGATACGCACGTCGATATCCGGGTTCAGTTCGCTGAATAAACTTAACCGCGGCACCAGCCACTGAATGGCAAAACTCGGCGGCAGACTTACAGTTAATGCACCTTTGGCACCACGCGCCAGTAGTTTTTCAGTGGCTTCGTGCAACTGCAGGAATATTTCTTTAATGTCGAGGAAATAACTCTGGCCTTCTTCGGTCAGCAATAAAGAGCGGTTTTTCCGCATAAACAGCTTGAGGCCGAGGTGGTCCTCCAGCGCTTTAATCTGATGACTGATAGCCGCCTGGGTGACAAACATCTCTTCAGCCGCTTTGGTGAAACTTAAATGACGGGCAGCAGTTTCAAAGGCTTTTAATGCGTTCAGCGGCGGCAGGCGACGGGCCATAACTTGATTCCGGCTTAAGACTTGGCTTGTGGCACGTAGCCTTCAATCTCGACACTTTCACCTTCAAACAAAAACTTCTGCATCTGCTCTTCCAGCAGTTTGCGGTGTTCAAGGTTCATCATGTTGAGCTTTTTTTCATTGATCAGCATGGTTTGTTTGCTTTGCCATAAAGCGAAAGCTTCTTTGCTGATGTTGTCGAAGATTTTCTTGCCAAGCTCACCCGGATACAGCTGAAAATCCAGACCTGGAGCAGTTTTTTTCAGGAACATACAATACACTTCGCGGGCCATGTCTTATCTCCGAATAGCACAAGTGGCGCTATTGTAATGCATTTTCAATCTGGTGCTGGCGTTTTTCTTAAACCTTAAACAGCGCCTCGAGATAGACCCGCACCGGCGCAGGTAAACCAAAATCGGCCAGATTAGCGGCATCGACCCAGACCTGCTCTGCATCGGTGACACTCATCTCAGCCGACCAAACCTTTGCTTCAAGCTTGTAATGGGTAAACTGATGGCTGAACTCTCCGAGCAAAACACTGTCCAGCGGCGCCTGTACCGGCTGTGGTAAACACCAAAGCGCAGGCCAGATGCCGGCACCAGGTCTTTTCACCAGCAGCACCTGCTGCGCTTTGCGGATCAGTAAAAAATGACCATCTTTTACCGGCACAGTTTTTTTCGGTTTGGCGTTGGGGAAATCACTGATGCGGTGCTGCGCCAGTGCCTGACAGTGGCTGGCAAGCGGGCACTGTTCACAAAGCGGCTGACGGGGTTTGCAAACGGTAGCGCCTAAATCTAACAAGCCCTGAGCATAAGCGCGACAATCAGCATGCGGCTTTTGATGTTGCGGTGTCAGCTGTTCGGCTATGGCCCACAG
>CAMLNG010000349.1 GCA_946481195.1 uncultured Chromatiaceae bacterium | reverse complement strand
GTTGGCATGGCCATATACCATCACACCGTCACGGCTGCGGCCACCCAGCAATTGATACAGCGGCATATT
The DNA here is from genome assembly GCA_946481195.1 of uncultured Chromatiaceae bacterium. Next base: position 4,318 of record CAMLNG010000349.1, on the reverse strand, counting down.
GGCGGCTTTGGCTTTGATATCCCACAAAGCGACGTCAATGGCGGCGATGGCTGTCATGCCAACAGGGCCACGGCGCCAGTAAGCACCACGATAGAAAAATTGCCAGATGTCTTCAATGCGGCTGGCGTCACGGCCAATCAGACAAGGGATCAGATGGTCCTGCAGATAACTGGCCACCGCCAGCTCGCGGCCGTTTAAGGTCGCATCACCGATGCCATACAGCCCCTGATCCGTGGTGATTTTGACCGTGACAAAGTTACGATCCGGGCAGGTAATAATGACTTTTGCATCAATGATTTTCATCTGGTTCCTCTGAAGTTCCACACACGGAACTGCTTTAATACTGTCTCAATTATTTGCTACTGCCACCGCTGGCATTTATCAGTAGCCCAATGCTGCGGCCTGGTATTACTTTACGGCTAACACCGGTAGCCACCGGGTTCTATCCGCCATCTGGTCTGACCGCTTATAAACTCAACGCTGAAAAGTTGCGTCTGCAGCGTCTCAAAGCTAAATTGGTCAAGCCTGTTGGATTTAACTTACATTCGGACAGGCCAATTTGCAACTATAAATTTTTGGTCAAACCACTTCTGCGGAAACTCATGAACGACAACACGCTTCTTTCCTTGGCCAGCAGTCGCCAGGCGCCGGCACCAAACTCCAGACTCTATCTGCAAATTGCCGATAAGCTGGCGCAGCAAATCAACGCCGGCGAGCTTAAACCAGGCATGCGTCTGCCTGCCGAGCGCGATTTGGCGCAGCAATATGACGTCAGCCGCCAGACTGTGCGCGAAGCGCTGATTGCCCTGGAAGTATCTGGTCTTGTTGATATCAGGCCCGGCTCCGGCGTCTATGTGTTGCAGGAAGCCAACCTGAAAAGCTCGATCCTGGTAGAAAACGCACCTGGGCCGCTGGAGATCATGGAAGCCCGCCTATTGCTTGAAGGTGATGCCGCAGCTTTGGCCGCAGAGCGCATCAGTAACGAAGAGCTATTGAAATTAAAAGCTTATTTAAACCAGATGATTAATCTGGTGCAGCAACAAAGGTCAGCCGAAGCAGAAACTTTTGACGGTAAGTTCCACCAGTTAATCGCCAGCGCCACCCGCAACAGCGCTTTACAATCAATGATTGAGTGGTTGTGGGCGCTGCGCGAAAGCTCTGAACTCAGCCAGCTGTTTGCCGAAAAAATCCGCCGCCAGGTGGCAGGCCCGAATATCGAAGCGCATGAAAAGATCTATCTGTGTTTAAGCCGGCGGGATGCCGCAGGCGCCAAAGCGGCGATGCAATCACATATCGCTCAGGTCACTGAAGCTTATGTACTGTTAATTGGCGAATGACCTGCCTGAACTACTGACCCCGGACAAACCACCCTCAACCGGTCAGGCCTGTTGCAATTGGACAGGCCAATTGATATAACCAGCGCAGACTTAATCAAGGAGCTGGTTGATGCCTGTCCTAAACTATCTCACCAAGCCGAAGATTTACCGTCCGTTTTTACTCCGGCAAGTTTTTACTAAACTACTGAGTTGCCTGCTGTTATTGCCCTCAATCACAGCACTGGCGCAAGACACGGCACAGCACAAAGCGCAAAACAGCACAGCACCGGCAGGCTTTGATAAAGAGCCGGCAGGTTTCGCCAAAGAGCCGGCTGCACTGGTGTATCCATTTCTGGATACTGCCAATAGCCGCTGGTTTTATTTTTCTTCAGCGGCGCGCCCTTTTGGCATGGTCAGCCTGTTTCCGGACACAGCCATCGATGGTGAATGGGGCAGCGGCTATCGTTACAATGAAACTACCGTCAAAGGTTTTAACCATATCCATGAGTGGCAATTAGCCGGTTTGTCGCTGATGCCGCTGTCCGACCAACGTCCGTTAGCTGAACAGAAAGCCGATTATGCTTCGGCCTTTTCGCATGACCCAGAGCAGAGACAGGAACAGGTCAGGCCCGGCTTTCATCAGTTGCAGCTAAGCCGTTATGGCATCAAAGTCGACCTTACCGCCACTTCCCGTGTCGGTTTTTCGCGTTATCAATACCAAACCGCGAAGCCGCAACAACTGCTGCTACAATTAGGCGGCGTGCAGGGCCCGTCAAAGCTCGGGCATGCCGAAGTCTGGCAAATCGACGCTAAAAACATCGGCGGTTTTATCACCAATCAGGGCACAGAACGGCGCGTCAAACCGGTGAAAGTGTTTTTCCACTTAGCGTTTTCTACGCCGGTGCAACAGTTCGATGCCTGGCGTGGCGACATGTTGTTCAGCAATGTCAGTGGCATCAGCGGTGACAACGCCGGGGTACGGCTGAGTTTTCAAAGCCAGGATCAGACTGTGTTGGTCAAAGCCGGTTTTTCTTATGTCTCAGCCGACAACGCCAGGTTGAATCTGCAGACAGAACTGCCCGGCTGGGATTTTGCCGACATCAGCAAGCAAGCCTATACAGAGTGGAACCAGCTGTTATCACGCATTCAAATCAAAGGCGGCAGTGAGCAACAGCAACGGCGCTTTTACACTGACTTATGGCATGCACTGCAGGGCCGGCGTCAGGTGTCTGATGTGAATGGCCAATATGCCGATTTATCCGGCACTGAAGGACACATAGAGCCAAAAGTCCGGCAGTTACCGCTTAATAGCCAGGGCCAGCCCAAATTTGCCATGTTTAACTCGGATTCATTCTGGGGGGCGCAGTGGACTATCGCGACTTTATGGCCACTGGCTTATCCGGAAAAAGCCACAGCGCTTGGCGAGAGCCTTATTCAATACGGCCGGGATTTTGGCCTGATCCCGCGCGGCCCCTCGGGTGGGCAAGATACATTGGTGATGCCCGGTGTGCCGATGACGCCGTTTTTAGTTTCGCTGGCGCAAAAAGGACTGCTGCAAACACCTGCCAGCGAACTGCTGCCGATGCTGCAGAAAAACCACAGCGCAGCTGGCCTGATGGCCAAAGCTGGTTACGAGCACTATAGCGCCACGGGCGGAGGTTTTAATTACTACCTGAAAAATGGTTATGTGCCCTACCCGCTGCCGGAAACCGAAAGCAACTATGGCAGCCACAGACGCGGTGCCGGCCAGACTCTGGAATACGCCTATCAGGATTTTGCCCTGGCGCAGTTGGCGATAAAAACCGGCAATCGGGCTGTCGCAACAGAGTTTCTGCAACGCAGCCAGAACTGGCGCAATTTATATGACGGCAAAACCGGTTATATCAGACCAAAAGAACTCAGTGGCAACTGGCGTACACCTTTTGACCCGCTGGAATATGAAGCCGGTTTTATCGAATCCAACGCCGCTCAGGCCACCTGGTTTGTCCCCCATGATATCGAAGGTCTGGCCAAACTTATGGGCGGCAAAAAGACGTTAATCAACCGGCTGGAAACAGCATTTGAAAAGGCCGCCAAACAGGATTTCACTGCCGGCACCGCCCATGCGCAGGAAGGTCATCCGGAATATCGCCGCACGCCAATTAACTATGGCAACCAGCCCAGTATCCAGACCGCTTTTATCTTTGCTGCGGCCGGCGATGCGGCAAAAACCCAGTACTGGTCACGTCGTGTCAGCGACACTGTGTACAGCCATTTAAACCCGGAGCGTGGCTACAACGGCGATGAAGATCAGGGCCTGATGGGCAGCCTTGCCGTATTACTAAAGCTAGGATTATTTCAGCTTAGCGGTGGGCTGGAAGCTGATCCGGTTTATCAGCTCGGCAGCCCGTTATTTGACGAAGCTTGCCTGCAACTGGCCAACAAGCGCAGTTTTTGTATTAAGACTGTGAACAATGGTCCAAAGCGGCCCTATATCAACCAAATCAAGCTCAATGGTAAAGCTTTGCAGCGCACCTATTTGCTGCATAGTGAAATTATGGCCGGCGGTGTGCTGGAACTGCAGATGGCCGCGAAGCCATGAGCGTGGGCGTTAACAAGCCATGAGCAAGCCGGCTTCACGCATCCGCGCAGTGCTGTTTGATAACGACGGCACCCTGGTTGACAGCGAATACCTGTGTAATCTGGCGCTGCAGCAGCAATTTGCCGGTTATGGCGTGCACATAACACTGAATGAACTGCTGCTGCATTATCGCGGCGGCAAGCTCAGTGATATTTTCAGCAGGTTGTGTCTGGCCCATCACATCAGTCGGCCGGCCAATTATGAAACCGAATATCGCGCGCGCCTGCAGCGGCTTTTTACCGAGGCGCTGCGACCAGTCAACGGCGTTGCTGCTGTGCTGGCAGCACTTCAGCAGCAACAACTACAACTGGCTGTGGTCAGCAACGGGCCGCAAAGCAAAATGCGTTTTACGCTGGCGCATTGTGGTCTGCTTGAATACTTC
>CAMLNG010000348.1 GCA_946481195.1 uncultured Chromatiaceae bacterium | reverse complement strand
TCACGGCCACTTCAGTCTGGCTTATCACCGATTATCGCTTTGAACTGCAGGCGCGTCATGAAACTGCGCTGGTGCAGGCGGGTTGTCAGGTGCTGATCCGCGATCGTGACCGGCAAAGCCTCGGCGCACTGCTAAACCAGCTGATTGGCGACCTGGGTTGCCGAGCCCTGTGGTTTGAAGCAGAACACATCAGCCTGACGCAATTTCAGGCGATTGCCGGGGAGCTCAGCGCCCTGCCGCTGCAGCTGACCCCTTGCCCGCCAGTGCTGGCCGCGCAGCGCATGGTGAAAGATGACTATGAAGCCGGCCAGATCCAGTTGGCGGCGAACATTGCCGACCGCGCTTTGGCGACGGTGTTGCCACTGCTAAAACCCGGCATCCGTGAGCATGAATTTGCTACTGAACTGGAATACCAGCTGAAAAAACACGGCGCGGACGGTTTGTCCTTTGCCACTATTGTTGGTTTTGGTGCCCGCTCAGCGCTCCCGCATGCGCTGCCTGGCGATAAAAAACTGCAAAAAGGCGATTTGGTGCTGATTGATTTTGGTGCGAGCGTCAATGGCTACCGTTCGGACATGACCCGCAGCTATGTCGCAGGCAAACCAGATGTGATGCAGCTGGCGCTGTTCCAGGCTGTGCAACAAGCACAACAAGCCGCACTGGCCAAAGTGCGGGCCGGCATCAGTGCTGCTGAGTTGTTTTTTATCTCCGATTCAACTTTGCAGCAATCCGAGTTTGGCCGTTACGCCGGCCCCGGCCTTGGTCACGGCGTCGGTTTACAGCTGCACGAACAGCCGTTTTTAAGCCCGAATAACCCGCAGCCGCTGCAAAGCGGCATGATTGTAACCATCGAACCCGGTTTATATTTGCCGAACTATGGTGGTGTCCGAATAGAAGACGATGTGCTGGTCACAGCACAGGGTTATCAGCAGTTAACCCAGGCGCCGGTGCGCTTCCAACTCGATATTTAAGGAGGCGCCATGCAATTTATCAGTGCGCAGCAGGTTGATCAGGTTTTAGATTTTCCAACGCTCATCAATGCTTTACAACGCGGTTTTGCCGCCGATTTTCAGATGCCGCAGCGCCAGCTCTATGCATTGGGTGCGGGTAGCAGTGCCTTTGCCCTGCTACCGGCCTGGACCGAGAACAGTATCGCGGTGAAGGCGTTTTGTTATTTTCCGGACAACAGCGCCGCGACGCCGGCCGTGCCTATTCTGCATTCAAATATTCTGCTGTACCGGCGCAGTAACGGCCAGCCGCTGGCAATGGTTGAAGGCAGCAGCGTCACCTGCTGGCGGACCGCTGCCGTATCCGCACTGGCGGCCCGTTATCTGGCGCGGCCCGACAGTCAGCATTTATTGCTGCTTGGCACCGGCGCTTTGGCGCTGCCGCTGCTTCGCGCCCACTTAAGCGAACACAAGCTGCGTCAGGTGACGATTTGGGGCCGTAACCCGGTAAAGGCGCAGCAACTCTGCTACCGACTGCAACAGTTATATCCGGCACTTGTGGTTGCGGTGTGTCAGGACCTGACCACAAGTTGCACAGAAGCCGACATCATCGTCGCCGCCACCGGTGCTGTCAGTCCGTTGCTGAACGGTGATGACATCAAGCCGGGTTGTTTTGTCAGTTTGCTGGGCAATCACAGCCCGGCGCAGCGCGAGTGCGATTCGGCTTTAGTGTGCCGTGCCGCTGTCTATGTGGATGACCGGCAAAACGTACTGAATGAAGCCGGCGAACTGCTGATCCCGATGAGTGAAGGACAATTCAGCGCAGCGCAGATCCGCAATGATCTGGCCGGGCTGTGCCGAGTGAACCAAAACGTCCGCGCCAATCTGGCCCCTGATCACAACCTGGCGCAAATCACTCTGTTTAAATCGGTTGGCACAGCACTGGCAGATTTGCTTTGTGCCGAACTGGTGCTGCAACAACCTTATTTTGGCTGATAAAGCGATAACAACTTTGAACTGAGGAGTGTTGCATGACAGAGCAGCGCCAGCCGTTTGGCCGGGCCTTTTATCTGGCCAATGGTATGGAGATTTTCGAACGGCTGGCCTGGTATGGTTTTTTCAGCCTGTCGTCATTATATCTGACCAGCCCGGTGAGCCAGGGCGGTCTTGGTTTTAGCGACCAGGACCGTGGTTACATTCAGGGCATGATCCCATTTTTGCTGTATCTGCTGCCGGTGCTGACCGGTGCCCTGGCCGACCGCTACGGCTACCGGCGGATGTTTTTGTGCTCATTTGCCTTGATGGCACCGGGTTATTTTTTACTCGGCCAGGTACATAGCTTCTGGGCGTTTTTTGCCGTGTTTTTGCTCGTCGCAACCGGTGCGGCCTGTTTTAAACCCGTGGTGGTCGGCACCGTCGGCCGTTGCAGTAACGACAGCAACCGGGGGCTGGCCTTTGGTGTGTTTTACACCATGGTCAATATCGGCGGTTTTTTCGGGCCTTTGCTTGCCGGATACCTGCGCGCTATCAGCTGGGATTTAGTATTTTTGCTGTCGTCCTGCTGGATTTTGGTCAATGTGTTGCCGGCCTTACTCTGGTATCACGAGCCCGCTGCTGCGGGGCCGGACGACCGCCGCACTTTACGCCAGGTGCTGGCCGATATGCAGCTGGTGCTTGGCAATGCCCGGCTGGCGCTATTGGTGCTGCCCTTGTTGCTGTTGTTATTGATCAGCCCACGCCTGACCGATCCCTGGCCAGCCTTGTGGCTTGGCGCGCTTTGGTTATCGCTGAATCTGCTCTGGAGCCTGCTGAATTCAGGCGCAACTGTTGCTGCAACAGCGGCTTGGTATCGCCAGCCACTGCGTGCCGGCAACCGCGCTTTTGTGCTGTATCTGTTGATCCTGACCGGCTATTTCACCGCTTATATGCAGCTGTTTATCACGATGCCGCTGTATCTGCGCGACTATGTCAACACGGCAGATCTGGTGCAGTTGCTGGCGCATTGGTTGCCGGGCTCGCTGGATTATCTGGCGGCAGTTAACGTCGCACAGCTGGCGGACGCGCTGCCGGGTTTTGCCACACAGTACCAGCAGGCGTTGCCGGATCAACAGGCCGTTGAAGCGGTGCTTGCTGAGATCAGCCGTCAGCTGGCGCATCACAAAATTCAGCTGCCAACGGCCGTGCTGGCGCAAGGCCTGACCGCTTTGCAGTTGCAGCAAACCGATGCGCATGTCCTCGCCAGCGACTGGCGCGCTTTATACCGGCAAATCAATCCGGAATACATCGTGAACCTTGGTTTTTTAACCATAGTGTTGTGTCAGATCGCCATCAGCCGTTTTATCATGCGCTGGCAAGCCCTGCCGGTGCTGGTTGGCGGCACTTTGCTGTTGGCATTTGGGCTGATGCTGTGTGGTCTATCGGCGACTTCGGCCAGCGGCGGTCTGCTCGCCATTGCCGGGGTGTTGTTATTCTCGGTCGGTGAAATGGTCACCTCACCAAAAAGCCAGGAGTATGTCGCGGCCATTGCGCCACCACGCCAGACGGCGATGTACATGGGTTATTATTTTGTTGCGATGGCACTTGGCAATCTGTTTGCCGGGTTATTGTCGGGTTGGGCTTATGGCTATTTTGGCGCTGAAATGCAGCAACCTGTGCTGATGTGGTACTTGTTTGGCGCTATTGCCGTGCTGACCGCCGGGGCACTTTGTTTGTTCCAGCTAAGTCTGAGTCGCAGAAACAGCAGCGCACAAAATGCATCGGTTTCAACTTGCTGAAAAAAACCGGCATCATCAGATGCCGGTTTTGCTGTTACCTGCGCTATCAGTATTTCGCCGCCTGACCTTCTTTCGGTAAAGCTGCTTTGATAAATTCTCGCAGGTCGTCATTCGACTGTTTTAAGTCTTCGTAGCGCAGATACATCATATGACCGCTGCGATAGCCTTTAAAACTCAAGCGTGATTTCATTTTGCCGCTTGGATCCAGCTGCCACATGCTGTACTTGGCATCAAAGTAGTTGGTGGCGCCGTCATAATAACCGGACTGGATCATCACATTCAGGTACGGGTTTTGTGCCATAGCCTGACGCAGGTTTTCGCCGGTCTGGTCGCCATCGCGGTTCCAAGGGTGCACCGGGCCAAACATGTTGTATTTGACGTCGGTTTTATAGTTCAGGCTGGTGCGCAGGTAATGATTAATCGCCGGCGTGAATGAATGTAACCAGGAGGTCAGCTCGGCATTGTAATCTGGCTCAGCGCCGGCTTCTTTGCGGTCGATACCCAGATAACGCGAGTCCAGTCGGCCAACAGTCTGACCGCGATCACGCAATAACTCCTTCCAGAAATAATCGGTTGGAATATCCAGGTTATTGGCAAGTACAGCCTGTACTGACAAGCCAGAGAACTTCGCTACCTGCTCAGCAATTTGCTGACGGTCCGCCACTTCG
>CAMLNG010000347.1 GCA_946481195.1 uncultured Chromatiaceae bacterium | reverse complement strand
AGCGCATTTTTGCTGCAGCACTTCGGCAATCAGCGTCGCCATCAACCGGTAGTTGCGCGATTTACTGGATGTCGGCCGCCAGGCGACGCCGATATCGCGTGCCGCGCCGTTATTCGACGGTGCCTGCGTGATGAGTTCAGTGCCCTGCAACAAGCCGCTGTTTATCGCCATCTGCGGCATAAAAGTCACGCCAAGCTTGTTATTGACCATCTGCGTTAAAGTGTGCAGGCTGGTGGCGAAAAACGGATTCACTTTACGCGAATCTTCCAGTTCACAGGCTTTGACCGCATGCCCGGTCAGACAATGTTCACGTTCCAATAAAAAAATACTTTCATCCGGCCACTGTGAAATATCCTGACTAAAACCTCTATCCTGCCAATCTTTGTGCAACACCAGTTTAAAGGCATCCTGTGCCAGCACTTCAGTGTGCAGAGCACCGGTCTCATAGGGCAGCGCCAGCAAAACCATATCCAGCCGGCCTTCGGTTAAAGCCCTCAGCGAGTTTTCCGATGTGTCTTCGCGCAATAACAACTGCAGGTCCGGATAACGCTGACGGCTCAGCGCCATCACTTCGCTGAGGACAAAAGGCGCAATAGTCGGAATACAACCCAGCCGGAACTGTCCGGTCATAGGTTTGCCCTGATTGCGGGCAAAATCGGCTAATTCTTCACATTGCTCAATGATATACCGGGCCTGTCGTACGACATCTTCCCCCAGCGATGTAAAGATAAAGGTCTTGTGATCCCGTTCCAGCAACTGGGCATCAATGGTCTCTTCCAGATTGGCAATCGCAGCACTCAACGTAGACTGGCCGATGTAACAGGCGTCTGCGGCGCGGCCAAAATGTTGATGTTCATGCAGGGCGAGCAGATATTGCAGTTGTTTCACACTGGGCAGTCGTTTCATCATAAATTCCGTTATATCGATTGAATTATCTGCGAAGATAGCGATGACGATGCTAGTCGAGCCCCAGACCGGCTGCAAGCCAAATGCGCCGGATACCGCTGATACTTTGGTCTGGATCAATCAGATGTTGTACAGAAATGCTGTACCGCTGAAGCCGCTGTGCCAAAAAGTGAGAAACTGTGTATCTGTGGCGCTGAAAATAAAAAACCGCCCGAAGGCGGTTTTATTATCGCAAGACAATATTATGCCGCGCCAACAATCAACTTGATGATGTAGAAGAACACAATCGACAGGAATGCACCGATTGGCAGTGTCACCACCCAAGAGACAAAAATATTGCGGATCACACTTAAATTCAGTGCAGCAATACCACGCGCCATACCAACACCTAACACGGCACCAACCAGCGTTTGAGTGGTAGAAATCGGCAAGCCTAAACCAGATGAAATAACCACTGTACTGGCCGCCGCAATTTCAGCAGCAAAACCACGGCTTGGCGTCAGGTGGGTAATGTTTGAACCGATAGTTTCGATCACGCGGGCACCAAAGGTCATCAGACCAATCACGATACCGACAGCACCCAACGGCAGGATCCACCAGGCCAGTGACACTTTATCCAGAATTTGACCACCGGATTCGATGACACCAACCACTGCAGCCAAAGGACCAATGGCGTTAGCAACGTCGTTCGAACCGTGGGCAAAAGCCATACAACAAGCGGTGAAAATCATCAGAATACCGAAGATTTTTTCAACGTTGTTAAAGTGCATTTCTTTGTCCGCTTCCGGGTCGATTTTGACCCGGCTGATGGCTAATTTACCAATCAGACCGGCGACCACCGCAATAGCGATACACAGCAGGAAACCTTCAGTATCAGTCAGGTGCAGACCAACGTGTTTCAGACCTTTGGTCACAGTGACAAAAGCCATGATAAAGGCGGCAAATACCATGTAATAAGGCACAAACTTCTTCGCTGCAGCCAACGGATTGTCAGTATCAAAAATCAGGCGCTGGGCGCTCATAAACAACAGGTAGGCTAATACACCTGCCAGCATTGGGGTGATCACCCAGCTGCCGACGATCCCGCCGACTTCATCCCACTTAACAGATTCAATACCGACACCGACCGCAGAGAAGCCGATAATGGCGCCAACGATTGAGTGCGTGGTTGACACCGGCCAACCGTAATAAGTGGCCACTAACAACCAGGTACCGGCTGCCAGCAGCGATGCGATCATGCCGTAAGCCAGCAGTTCAGGCACAGGCGCAAACACCGCCGATTCAACGATACCGCTGCGAATAGTTGACGTCACTTCACCACCGGCAAAAAATGCACCGGTGAATTCGAAAATAGCTGCAATAACAATTGCTTGCTTAATAGTTAATGCTTTAGAACCAACAGAGGTCCCCATGGCGTTGGCGACGTCATTCGCACCTACACCATAAGCCATGATAAAGCCAAACAGTGCGGCGACGAGCACCAGCACCTGGCCATATTGAGCCAGAATTTCCATGATTGATTACCCTTAGAACTTAACGAGCCAGCATGATTTCAAGACGTGAACCTACCCGCAGGGCCGTGTCGGCCAGATCGCCAACCCATTCCAAAGTGCGGTACAGGAACATCACATCAACCGGATTCAGCGTGTCTTCGGCTTTGCGCACGTACTTACGCAGGCTGATTTGCATCTGGTCGGTGTCGTGCTCAATTTCGTCGATTTTTTCGACCATTTTGACCACGAGGTCTACTTCGCGACCACGGAAACCAGTTTCCAGCAGTTCGTCCAGTTCGTTGATGGCTTCACATGCCAAGGCGACTGCATCAATACAACGTTGCAGATAGGCATTGAATTCTTGTTGGATAGGTGCCGGAATTTCCAGCTCACGGCCTAACACACGGCCGGTGATGTCTTTGGCTTTGTTAGCAATTTTGTCCTGCTGAGACACCAGTTCCAGGATGTCGGTGCGATCAACCGGCAGGAACAACCCTCTTGGCAGGTGCACGCGAATGTCGCGTTTTAAATTGTCAGCTTCTTTTTCCAGACTGACGATAACTTTTCTTACTTCCGCTGCAGTAGTCCAATCCTTGATGTATACCGCCGCGAAAAACGGCAGTAACTGCTCGCTGGCCGCCAGGACCTTACGAATATGTTCTTCAATTGGTTTAATTGGAGATTTTGCGAAAACAGCCAAAAATGCACTTGGCATAGCTTTGCCTCTTGGTTTTGTAGTGGACGAAAGTCGGCGCGTATTTTACTGCAACACAACGGTAATAAAAACGCGATCATGCAGATAAAACGCCAAAGCCGGCAGTTATTTTGCACCCTGCCGGCTTGACTTCTGCGAATATCAGCGCTTATTCAGCGAAAATTCAGCTGCGGGCATTTTGCTCCAGACTGTCTTCATCACTGTGGCGCACATCCCGGCCTTTCACAAACGAAATCACATATTCGGAGATGTTTTTACAGCGATCACCAATACGCTCCAGCGCACGGGCTGACCACAACACGTTCATGATTTTTGGGATAGACCGCGGGTCTTCCATCATATAAGTCATCAACTGACGGGTGATGGCTTCGTATTCGCGATCAACCTTTTTGTCTTCTTTATAAACGGCCAGTGCTGCTTCAACATCCATCCGGGCAAAAGCGTCCAGTACGTCATGCAACATCTGCGCGACATGGCGGCCCATGTTCTCCAGATTCACCAGCAAATCCTGCTGCGCACTGCTGAACGATTCCAGCGCCACTTTGGCAATGCGTTCTGCTTCATCACCGATGCGTTCCAAATCGGAAATTGCTTTGATGATGGTCAGGATTAAACGTAAATCACTGGCGGCCGGCTGACGTTTGGCGATGATGCGCGTGCACTCAGCATCAATTTTGATTTCCCAGTCGTTCACTAATAAGTCATTGGCAATGACCTGCTGCGCCAGTTCCGGATTGCTGCCGGCGATGGCATTTAACGCATCAGACAGCTGCTGCTCAATCAGGCCACCCATCGCCATAATGTGGTTACGGATCTGCTCAATTTCGTCATTGAACTGGCTGGAAATATGTTTGGTTAAATTCAGTTTATCCATAAAAACCTCTGCTTAAGTCGGGTGATTAACCAAAACGGCCAGTGATGTAGTCTTCAGTCTGTTGCTGAGACGGATTAGTAAACATCTTATTGGTCGCGTCATATTCCACCAGATTGCCCATATACATAAAGGCAGTATAGTCGGACACCCGCGCGGCCTGCTGCATGTTGTGGGTAACAATGACGATGGTGAAGCGCTCTTTCAGCTCGTTGATTAACTCTTCAATTTTTAACGTAGAAATCGGGTCCAGTGCAGACGCCGGTTCATCCAGTAACAACACTTCAGGCTCAATAGCGATAGCACGGACAATCACCAGACGCTGTTGCTGACCACCGGATAAACCAAAAGCATTATCGTGCAAACGGTCTTTCACTTCGTTCCACAGCGCTGCACCTTTGAGCGAGGTTTC
>CAMLNG010000346.1 GCA_946481195.1 uncultured Chromatiaceae bacterium | reverse complement strand
CCAGACTTTGTGCGGGCAAATTCAATGAATGCACTAATGCACTTAACCCATTAGGCCGCTGCGCTGGCCAGGCCGGTAATGTCATGCTGAATACTGGCAGCTCTGTGGCTAACTCCAGCTCAGAACGGCTGATCTGCAGCTCACCAAACTGGCTGGTGAGCTGCACTGCTGGCCAATCTGGTTGCTGCGCCAACACCAAAGCGGCTGCCGCCAGGCTGCCATGACCACATAAATTGATTTCCTGCCGGCCGGCAAACCAACGCACCGGGATTGGCACTGGCACCTGCAGAGCTTCTGGCAGCAAGATAAACACAGTCACCGGAGCAGACTGTGCAGCTGCAAAGACCTGCAACACCTCATCCTCTGGCCACACTGAAAGGAGACAAACAGCGGCCGGATTACCTCCTGCACTCAGACTACAAAACACATCCAATACAAATGCTTGCATATTCTCCATTGCGACTTTCCCTATGGTTTTGCAGTATGGCTGATGCGGTACTGTCGCGCAGCTTAGCAAAGCTGGCAAAAGGACGACGCCGCAATCACCATAGACTCGTCGTTTTACCGGCTTTATTTTCAGGAACCTATTATGTCTTACCTGCTGGAACAGCAAACCCCCACTGTCGCGGATTATTGTCATTTACGTGTTGCCACTGGCCTCAGCGCAAAAACCGCCGAAGCGGCCCGGATTGGCCTGGCGGCAACTTTATTTGCGGTGCAAATCCGCCATGAAGATCAGGTCATTGGCATGGGAAGGTTGGTTGGCGATGGCGCCTGTCACTGCCAGATTTGTGATATTGCCGTGTTGCCGCAACATCAGGGCAAGGGTCTTGGCAAACAAATCATGCAGGCGCTGATGAATTATGTCGACAGCCACTTACCGGACAGTTGTTATGTCAATTTAATTGCCGACGGCGACGCGAAATTCTTGTATCAGCAGTTTGGTTTTGCCGATGTGGCACCGGAGTCTATTGGTATGGGGTTAACGCTGCCGCGACCTCAACACAAGGCATTGTCAGGCCAATAACAAGGACAGTTTCAGCACTTTTGACCGGACACTGGCGCTTTGCCGGCTTTCCACTAGGCTTGGATCCAGCCTCGTTCCAGCCACAACAGTCACACAAGGAATTCGTGATGAGCCAACTCGATTTATATTACGCCACCAACCGCTGCCACATCGGCGACGACCGTTGGAACCCAACCGCCTACGGCAAAAAATTCAGCGACGACGGCATGGAGAACCTGCGGTTTGGCCGGGTCAGCCTGCAGCTGGACGATGCCGAAGTGCTGACATGTTTTCAGACGCCGGTGGGCCAGCTCGGCAGCGGCGATGGTCTGAGTCTGATGGACTACCTGAGCAAGCAGGTACCACAAGGCCGCATTCAGGCGTATCAGGAAGCGCTGCAAAGTAATATTCATCAGGACAGCCAGAATGCCGCGTTAGGGTCAGCAGCGCTGTTTCAGGATGTGCAGCAGGCCATGTTGCAAAGCTCAGATGTGCTGGTGTTTATTCATGGGTTTAATGTGTCCTGGCAGGATGCCGTCGCCAATGCCGCTGCGCTGCAACTGATGCTGAACCGGCCCGGTTTGGGCGACCCGAAACAAAAAGTGCTGGTGCTGCTGTTTACCTGGCCTTCTGATGGCCAGGCACTGCCTTTTACCTCATACCGCAGCGACAGAGCGGAAGCCGAAGGCTCAGGCGCGGCTTTTGGCCGGGGTTTATTGAAATTACGCGATTTTCTGGCGGGCCTGCGTGACCGCAGTGGTCAGGGCCAGGCCTTGTGTGGCCAGAATATTCATTTGCTCTGTCATTCGATGGGCAACTATCTGCTGCAACACACGTTAAAACGCATCGATGATTTTACACCCGGCAATGCGCTGCCGCGGCTGTTTGAGCAGGTATTTTTATGCGCTCCCGATGTCGACGATACTGCACTGGAAGACCCGGTGAAGCTTGGCCGGCTGCATGAACTGGCACGGCAGGTCACTGTGTATCACAACAAAGGCGACAAAGCGCTGGTGATCTCGGACTACACCAAAGGCAATCCGGACAGGCTAGGCTCAGCCGGCGCGGCACGTCCGGTCGCGCTGCATCAGAAAATTCAGCAGCTTGATTGCAGCCTGGTGGTCAATGGCATGACCAGGCATGGTCTCAGCGAACACAGTTATTATCTGATTGGCGACATTAATCTCGACCTGCGCCACAGCATGGACGGACTGAGCCCGGCCGACCCGCAGCGCCGGCGCCAACGCCATCCACTCTATGCCAACGTCTGGCTATTCAGCTGAATCACCGGAGATCTGCCATGAATCAAAGTGCCACCATCAACATTCAGTCCGGCCAGCTTAATCTGCGTCAGGCCCCGGACAGCCAAAGCACAATTGTCGCAAGGCTCAGTAAAGACAGACCGGTACAAGTGCTGGCCGAAGCCGGCGACTGGTACCGGGTGCGCGCCGGTAACCAGGAAGGTTATGCCGCCAAAGCCTATATTGCGTTGTCGTCGCCGCTGCCGCCGGCCAGCCCTGTCCCAGCCAGCCCAGTGATAGTGCCCACTGCGGCAACGGGCGATTTGGGCGATTTGGGCGATTTGGGCGATTTGGGCGATTTGGGCGATTTTCAGGTCGAAGCCGGCCAGCTGACTTTTGACGCCGAAGGTATGGAACAGCGTGGCCGCTACTTCAGCCGTAATCCGCATGTGCCGACCGACAGTTCCGGCGTCACGCTCGGCCGCGGTTACGATATGCGGGATAAAACAGGGGCAATGATCCAGGCCGATTTATTAGCCTGTGGCCTCGACAGCACAGCCGCTGCGCTATTTGCCAAAGCCGCCGGTTTAAGCGGTGGTGGCGGTAAATCATTTATCACCCAGAACAACCTGAGCAATTTTGAAATCACCCCAGGCCAACAAAAACTGTTATTCGCGCTGACCTACCAACAGATGGTCAGTGACGTGCTGCGCATCTGTCAGAAGCCGGATTTGGTGGCACGTTATGGCGCCACGGACTGGGCAGCATTACCGGCTAAAGTGCGGGATTTGGTGGTGGACTTAAGGTATCGCGGCGATTACACGCCATCGAGCCGCGAGCGCCTGCAGCCGTTGCTGGTTGCCAACAACAGCGCCGCTATCCGCCAGTTGATGGCGGACGAAGCCTATTGGTGCGGGCCAGAGAAAGTGCCGCAGGACAGATTCCGCCGCCGCCGCGATTATCTGGCTTAAATAGGTCTGGTTCTGGCTGTATCAGCGGACGCCCGGTATTGGCTCGGCGTTTGCTGCAGTTCTTTTTTAAACGCAGTATAAAATGACGATTTGGCGTTAAAACCCACGTTCATCGCGATGTCCAGCACAGTGAAATCAGTCTCTTTCAGCTGCCGGGCGGCCGCCTGCACCCGGTAGCGGTTGACGTAATCAAAGAAATTCAGCCCCAGCGTTTCGTTCAGCGTTTGCGAGATGTAATTGGGCGAACAACCGATATGACGCGCCAGCTTGGGCAAGGACAGTGCAGCGTCCAGATACAGCAGGTCCTGCACCATCGCCTGCTCCAGCTTGCCGGCGATGCTGGCCGCTTGCTCCGCGCCCAAAGCAGAGCGTTGATATTGTGCCGAGCGTTGATATTTGCCCTCGGCGACCGCCTGCAGCAGGTCCTGCAGCTCGTCAGGCTCTGCGTCTGTGCAATCGGGGGCGCTGCTATTGCGCTCTGTCAGCGTGGCAAAACCGGGTTTTTGCCGCAGCCCCCACAGCGCCAGATACCAGACCAACAGCAACACCCCCACATCTTTCAGCAACAGCCCTGATGGCAACGGTGCGACCAGATTGTCGTATAACAAAGCCGCCGCCAACAGACCGCCGCCCAACACAACCGCCAGCAACAAACCGTTGATCCAGCGAGCTTCTTCGGCTTCAGTACTGGCGAACAGTTGGCGTAACTGAGCCCGGTATAGTTGTAAATCGCGCATCACCGCATACAGATAAAAACCAGCCTGCAGCACCCAGCCGGTAACCAGCAAAAACGTGAGAATAGCGAGGCTATACACCAGCCCGCGCAGAGATGCCGAGACTTGCTGCAGAATATCGTCACGGCCTTCCGCAATCAGCGCATGCCGAACGTCGCCGGGCAACAATAACGTGCAAAACACTATAGCCAGGCACAAGGCAACCAGCGCAAAATGTGGCCATTCGCGACGGTGAAAGCGCCAACCACTACTTGCGGTCAAGCCTTTGACATAACACCAGAACAACGGCGGGATCAGATACAAAGCCGGTAACGCCAATAACAATGCGGCCATGCGCAATTCTGGCGCCAGTACCGCCAGCACCGGCTGACAAATCAACACGGCGATCGCCAGCAGGCAACCGGCTAACGCCAGATACATCTGCTGTTGCCGGGCACGCAGCAACAACAGAT
>CAMLNG010000345.1 GCA_946481195.1 uncultured Chromatiaceae bacterium | reverse complement strand
TTGTTTTTCCGCCTGGCTAAACAGGATACCGCGGCCTATCGATGTAAATTCCAGTAACTGGCCAACTAATGGCAGCTTCACTGGTTTTGATCGGTCAGGTTTACCGGCCAAGGCCATTTTCACTGCAGCTTCTAATAAAATACTGCGCGGTACCACGACGTCGACTAAACCGGCTTTCTTCGCCTGCACAGCGCGAAGCTGCTTGCCGGTTAACATCATATCCAGCGCTTTTTGCAGGCCGACCAGTTTTGGCAAACGCTGCGTGCCGCCGCTACCCGGTAACAAGCCGAGCTGTACTTCCGGCAGACCTAACACGGTTTTTGCATCGTCAGTGGCTACCCGGCCGTGACAAGCCATCGCCAGTTCAAGGCCACCACCTAAACAAGGACCGTGGATTGCTGCGATAAGCGGAATATGCAGTTTTTCCAGCTCGTTAAACATTTGCTGGCCCATACTGGCAATAGCAGTCGCCTCAGCTGCAGTTTTACATTTATCCAGCATGCTGATGTCAGCACCGGCGATAAAGGAATCTGCTTTGCCGCTGATAATGACCACACCTTTGATGTTTTTATTGCTGCGGACCTGCTCCAGTACAGCCGTGATTTCATCAGCAAATTCGGCTTTGAGCACATTCATGCTCTCACCGGCGATATCCATCGTAATAACCGCAATACCATCATCGCGTTGGCTTAAAGTAAAAGTCGGCTGCATTATTCAGTCTCCACAATCATCGCGGCGCCAAGACCACCGGCCGCGCAGGCCGTCGTCAGGCCAACACCGCCGCCGCGGCGTTTTAACTCATGTAAGGTTTGGGTAATTAAGCGGGTGCCGGTGGCGGCAAAAGGATGGCCATAAGCCAGGGAGCCGCCGTTGACGTTAAACTTCGCCATATCGATGTCACCAATGGCTTCAGCGCGGCCCAGTTTTTCTTCGGCAAATTTTTTCGAGCCAAACATTTTCATATTGGCGAGCGCCTGTGCGGCAAAAGCTTCGTGCATTTCGATGAGGGTTAAATCTGACAGTTTCATGCCGGCGCGGTCCAGTGCCAGTGGTGTCGCGTAAGACGGCCCCATCAGCATGTCTTCCCACACATCAATAGCCGCAAAAGCGTAGCTGCGCACATAACCGAGAATTTCATAGCCTAAAGCTTTAGCGCGGCTTTCAGTCATCATCAGCACCGCTGAAGCACCGTCGGTCAGCGGTGTTGAAGTCGCTGCAGTGACTGTACCGTAATTACGGTCAAACACCGGTTTTAACTTGCTGTAGGACTCGAGTTTAGAATCAAGCCGAATGTTGTTATCGATATCAAGGAACTTATTGTACGGTTCCACATGCGCCGCCATCACTTCCTCTTTCATCAGGCCGTTTTGCCAGGCCTGCGCTGCCAGCGAATGCGAGCGGTGTGCCATCGCATCCTGATCGGCGCGGCTGATGCCGTGGGTCTTGGCCATTTGCTCAGCGGTATCGCCCATCGACAAACCGGTGGTGTACTCAGCGACTGCCGGCGGCACCGGTAATAAATCTTTCAGACCTAAGCGGCGGAAGATCGCCAGTTTCTGGCCAAGGGTTTTCGCTTTATTCACATCAACAAGAGCGCGCGCCAGGGCTTTGCTGACGCCAATAGGTAACACAGAACTGGAATCCGCGCCGCCTGCGATGGCGATTTCGGTGATTCCGGCCATCATACTTTCAGTGACGCTGACCACCGACTGAAAACTGGTCGCACAGGCGCGGGTCACGCTGAATGCGTCGGTGTGCACGTTCATGCCGGTGCCTAATACGATTTCGCGGGCGATGTTTGGTGCTTCCGGCATCTGCACAACTTGACCGTAAACAACCTGATCAATTAACTTGGGGTCCAGTTCACTGCGGATCAGCAGTTCGTTCACGACCAGTTTGCCTAGCTCCAGCGCCGAAACCCCGTGGAATTCGGTGGCCTGCTTGGCAAATGGCGTACGTAAGCCGCGGACGATAGCGATACGATCGCCCTGCCGGGTCCTGAGTTGAATTGGGTTGGCCATATAAGTCCTCTGTTGCTGCTCGTTACAGGTCTGACCTGTGTTTTTTCCCGATTGTAGCGAGAGTCTGACGAAATTAAAACAGTTGTTTTAATCTGCGCCGCCCATATATCTGCGAAGCTGGTCTTAGCCTAGCCGCATTTCATCGGATACGCCTGTGAAATCCCCCGTGATTTCATATAAATATCGCTGTTTAACCAGAGCCAGAGAGTATTGTTTGTGAACGCATTTAACCGGTTAAAATCCTATCTCGACAGCCAGGTCGTCGGCCAACCCGCCCTGACCGAAGGCATTCTGCTGGCGCTGTTGGCCAATGGCCATTTGCTGGTAGAAGGCCCGCCGGGTCTGGCGAAAACCCGGGCCGTGAATGCACTGGCCCATGGTGTCGAAGGCAGTTTCCACCGCATCCAGTTTACGCCGGATTTGTTGCCGGCTGATTTAACAGGCACTGACATCTACCGGCCGGAAACCGGCAAATTTGAATTCCAGAGCGGCCCGCTGTTTCATCACATCATTCTGGCGGACGAAATCAACCGCGCACCGGCCAAAGTTCAATCAGCTTTGCTTGAAGCCATGGCAGAGAAACAAATTACGGTTGGCCGCCACAGTTATAAATTGCCTGAGCTGTTTTTAGTGATGGCGACGCAAAACCCGCTGGAGCAGGAAGGCACTTATCCGCTGCCGGAAGCCCAGCTCGACCGCTTTTTACTGCATTTAAAAGTCGATTATCCGGACGCTGCCACTGAGTTGCAGATCCTGCGCTTAACCCGCGGTGAAGCCTTATCACAGCAAAGTGAACCCCCGCCGCGCATGACACAGGCCGATATTTTTGCCGCCCGCCAGAGTATTTTGCAGCTACATATCGCCGAAAGCCTCGAGCAATATATTGTGCAACTGGTGATGGCGACCCGCCACGCCGGCAATTATGGCGCCGAATTAGGCCGATATATCGCTTATGGCGCCAGCCCACGCGCGACTATTGCGCTGGAGCGCTGCGCCCGCGCCAAAGCCTGGCTCAGCGGCCGCGATTTTGTCACGCCGGACGATGTGCAGGCCGTGTTTCATAACGTACTGCGTCACCGGCTGATTTTAAGTTATGAAGCGGAAGCCGAAGGCGTCAGCACCGATCAGGTGCTGACTGAGCTGCTCAAACGCGTGCCGGTCGCCTGATGAGCACCACACCTGGCCTGCAGTCTGTCGCGGCCCAACTGAAGGCACTTGGTACCGATGGGGTTCATCTGGACCTGCCACAATTGCTGCAATATCAACACCATACCTATTTGCTCGACCTGGCACCCAAACAGGTGATCCAAAGTAAACTGGCCGGCAGCTATCTGGCGCGCAGTAAAGGCCGCGGTATGGAATTCGACGAAGTTCGGCATTATCAGCCGGGCGATGATGTGCGCACCATCGACTGGCGCGTCACAGCACGAACCGGCAAAGTGCACACTAAATTGTTTCGTGAAGAAAAAGAGCGGCCGGTATTTGTACTGACGGATTTAAGCCCAGGTATGCATTTTGGCTCTGTGCTGCTGACCAAAGCGGTGCAGGCTGCACATTTAGCTGCGCTGGTAGGCTGGCATGCGAAAAACCGCGGGGATAAATTCGGCGGCATTTTATTTAACGGCTCGCAGATCCGTGAATTAAAACCTGCCAGCCGTAGTGTGGCTGTGCTGCGCTACCTGCAGCAACTGCTGGAGCTCGGTGTTCCGGCATCGGCGCAGGCAACTCAACAACACAACCTGGCAGATGCCGTCGCGCAGCTACGCCGGCTGGTGCGCCCCGGTAGTCTGGTTTATCTCATCTCTGATTTTTCCGCATTAGATGCCAATGTGCTGCGCCATCTGCAATCGATGCGCCAGCATAACGAGATCCGTTTATGCCAGATCCTCGACCCGCTTGAGCAGCAATTGCCCAGCCAGGTGCAGGGGCAGCTGGCAGTACAAAACACTGAGACTGTATTTCAGCTCGATCTGACACCACAGGCCATCAAGCAGCAATATCAGCAACAACAGCACCAGCTGCAGCACCAGCAACAGACCTTCTGGCGCAGCCTCGGGCTACGCCATGTGCAACTGAGCACAGCGTTGTCACTGCGCCAGCAATTAAGCAGTACGGACAGCCTGACAGACGTATTCACGCCGGGAGCTGCTCATGGCTGAGACGCCCGCAATGACCGATAATTTAAAAGCGGCGCTTGCTGATATTCAGCAGCCCCCGCTACCGGATGAATTTTATCCGGCGCCCGGCTATTTGTTGCTTGGTGTGCTGTTGCTGGCACTACTTGGCTGGTTTATCTGGCGCCTGGTGCAACAACGCAGCCGCAACAGTGCCCGCCGTCTGGCATTGCGACTGCTTGCGCAAATCAACCTGCAGCAAAAAGACGCTGCAAATCAGATTTTGCTGCTGTTAAAACAAT
>CAMLNG010000344.1 GCA_946481195.1 uncultured Chromatiaceae bacterium | reverse complement strand
GGTCTTTTTGTGCCATAAACAACAATGCTGCGGCCAGATCTGCATCTGTAGTTTCCAGCTTTTCACGCCAGTCATTGATCAGATCCTGGAAGAAACTCAGGTTTTTCGCTTCAATGGTATTGGCCAGCGTTTCCCGGAACGATTCGATCCGACGCTGTTCAATCACTTCACCGGTTGGCAACGACATCTTTTCGATCGGCTGACGGGTGGCATGTTCGATGGTGCGCAGCAGGCGACGCTCACGCGGGGATACGAACAAAATCGCTTTACCTTCACGACCGGCTCGGCCAGTACGGCCAATACGGTGCACGTAAGCTTCACTGTCGTACGGAATGTCGTAGTTGATAACCAGGCTAATGCGTTCTACATCCAAACCGCGGGCTGCAACGTCGGTCGCAACAATCACATCAATTTGGCTGGCTTTTAAGCGGCGAATAGTTTGTTCGCGGTTGGCCTGGTTCATATCGCCATTGAGGCAAGCGACTGCATAACCGCGAGCACCTAATTTTTCGGCAATCTCCTCGGTCGCACTCTTAGTACGAACGAAGATAATGCTGGCATCGTATTCCTCGCCTTCCAGCACCCGGGTCAGCGCATCCAGCTTCTGATTACCATCTAACATTACATAACGCTGAGTGATTCGCTCAACAGTGCTGGTTTTTGATTCAATTTTGATTTCCTGCGCATTATTCAGATGCTTCTGAGCAATGGCACGGATTTGTGAAGGCATAGTTGCGGAGAACATCGCAACCTGGCGACCCGGCGGCGTGGCATCCATGATCGTTTGTACGTCATCGATGAAACCCATTCGCAGCATTTCATCAGCTTCATCCAGCACGATGGCGCGTAACTTGTCTAAAACTAAAGTGCCACGATCAAGGTGATCCATGATACGGCCCGGTGTACCCACGATCACCTGAGAGCCGCGTTTCAAAGAACGTAATTGTGTCGTGTAATTCTGGCCACCATAGAGCGGCAGTACATGGAAAGTCGGCATGAAACGGGCGTACGCCTGAAACGCTTCAGCGACCTGAATCGCCAATTCGCGCGTTGGCGCCAGAACCAGGATTTGTGGTTCATTTTGCGCCGGATCTAACCGCGCTAATAACGGCAGTGCAAAGGCCGCCGTTTTACCGGTACCTGTTTGCGCCTGGCCTAATAAGTCCTCACCAGCTAACAGTTTTGGGATTGCGGCCGCCTGGATAGGAGACGGAGTTTCGTAACCCAATTCTGTGACCGCGCGCAGTATTGGTTCTGGCAGATCAAGCTGGGAAAAAGTCAGGGACTCGGACATAAGTTGTATTAACCTCAATAACACGCAGGCGCTTTAAAGGTATGTGCTATTGTAGTTTTACTGAGCCTGCATTGCAGTAAAAATACCCGGTGCCTGTTAAGAGCAATGCTCAACAGCCACAAATTCCAGTAGTATAGCCAATCATTTAACTGACCAGAGACGTACAGATGATTGAGATCCTCGTGGGCAGCCAAATGGGCGCTGCTGAATACACAGCAGAACAAGTGGCTGAAACACTGGTACAAGCGGGATTTCCTGTCAGACTGCATCTGACGCCCGTATTAGAACAACTGACCAGAAACTCAACCTGGTTAGTGATCACCTCGACCTACGGTGCGGGTGATCTGCCCGATAATATCCAACCCTTTGCGGATCAATTAGCACAAGATCAAACAGATCTTACCACAGTTTCTTATGCGGTGATCACTTTAGGTGACTCCAGCTACGATACTTTTTGTCTTGCTGGTACCAAGATCGCTGATTTGCTGACTAAAAATTCGGCAAAAAATTTAGGCTTGAGCCTGAACATTGATGCCCAATGCGCCGAATTACCGGAAGATCTTGCCCTTGCCTGGCTGCCACAGTTCGTCACGGCGCTTTCATCAATCGATGCGGCTGTCACACATTGAATAAAAAAAGGGGAACATAAGTTCCCCACAAATACACAAGTCACTGTCCAGAAACTGGATATCTAACGGTGGTGTTGGTTTTAATCACCAACAACTTCAGCATCCGCCTGTATCAGTTAAATTACTTAATAACCTTTTGATAAATCCCTGATAAAACGCAGATCGAGCTATACAGGGTTTTCCACAAGTAGATCTCAGCTTGATCACATCTGTGGATAAAATACGAATAACCAAGTGAATAAGCTGATGTTATCCTCTGAATGAATTTAATCACGGTTTTCCATGTGGATAAAACAGCTAGTTGATCACAGGTTGATCCGCAACAGATCCAAAGCAGATCACAGCTTAGATCTTTTGTAAGATCTTGATCCTCAGCTGAAAAAAACAGTTATCAACCACAAAGACGCTGCTTAGTAGTAAGAATAATAAAAAAGATCTCTTTAAAGATCTTCTTTATATATATGGATCGCATTGGATCCTCAGTCTGTTTAAATCATTCCGTTTCGGACAGGATCTGAGGTACAATGCGTGCCCTTTTTTATGCTGTTGCAAAGGCGATGAGGCAGATATGTTGTTTCAACAAAACTATGATGTGATTGTGGTCGGTGGTGGACATGCCGGCACTGAAGCCGCTTTGGCAGCAGCTCGGATGGGTATGCAAACACTGTTGTTAACCCATAATGTTGAAACACTGGGTATGATGTCCTGTAATCCAGCGATCGGCGGCATAGGCAAAGGCCATTTGGTAAAAGAGATCGATGCACTGGGCGGCGCTATGGCAGTAGCTACAGATCGCGCTGGGATCCAGTTCCGGACTCTGAATAGTTCAAAAGGACCCGCGGTACGCGCAACCCGTGCTCAGGCTGACCGTCAGTTATACCGCGCAGCAATCCGCACTATTCTGGAAAACCAGCCAAATCTGCAGATCTTTCAGCAAGCTTGTGATGATCTGATCGTTGAAAATGATCAGGTTGTTGGTGCTGTAACCCAGATGGGTTTGCAATTTCGCGCAAAGGCCGTCGTGCTGACAGTCGGTACTTTCCTGGCGGGCCAAATCCATATTGGTTTACAAAATTACAGTGGTGGTCGTGCTGGCGATCCACCATCAGTGGCATTAGCCCGTCGTTTACGTGAATTGCCATTCCGGGTTGGCCGACTGAAAACCGGCACGCCGCCGCGCATCGATGCACGTAGCGTTGATTTCAGTAAAATGCAGCCACAACCCGGTGATACCCCGTTGCCGGTGATGTCGTTTATTGGCAAGCAAAGTGATCATCCGCGTCAGGTGCCTTGTTACATCACATACACCAACGAAAAAACGCACGATATCATCCGCAATGGTCTGGATCGTTCACCGATGTATACCGGTGTCATTGAAGGCGTAGGGCCACGTTATTGCCCTTCTATCGAAGATAAAATCAACCGGTTTGCCGACAAAGATAAGCACCAGATTTTTATTGAACCTGAGGGGTTAACTACCCATGAGCTCTATCCAAACGGCATTTCAACCAGCTTACCTTTTGATGTACAGCTTGCGCTGGTTCACTCGATCCCAGGATTAGAGAACGCACATATCACCCGACCAGGTTATGCCATTGAATATGACTTCTTTGATCCGCGGGATCTGAAAACCTCGCTGGAAACCAAATTTATCAAAGGTTTGTTTTTCGCAGGCCAGATCAACGGGACCACAGGCTACGAAGAAGCCGGTGCTCAGGGCTTATTGGCTGGCCTCAATGCGGCCTTGCTGGTCAAAGAACAGGATGCTTTTGTACCAAGCCGAGATCAGGCCTATGTTGGCGTGCTGGTTGATGATCTGACCACACTGGGGACCAAAGAACCCTACCGTATGTTCACCAGCCGTGCTGAATATCGCCTGATGCTACGTGAAGACAATGCCGATCTGCGTCTCACCGCCAAAGGCCGGGAGTTAGGTCTGGTTGACGATGTACGCTGGGCTGCGTTTAACGAAAAAATCGAACAGATTGAACTGGAACGTCAGCGCCTGAAACAAAGCTGGATCCACCCGCAGCACAGTGCGCTGGAATCAGTGAACGCGTTGCTGAAAACTCCTTTGAGCCGCGAAGCCAGCCTTGAAGATCTGATCCGCCGGCCTGAAGTAACCTATAAAGATCTGATGCAGATCGACGGTGTTGGCCCAGGTCTTATGCTGGAAGATGCGGCAGAACAGGTAGAGATCCAAATCAAATACGAAGGTTATATCAACCGTCAGCAAGATGAAATCGCGAAGCAGGAACGTAATGAAAATACCCGCTTGCCAGCAAATTTTGACTATTCAGTGGTTAAAGGGCTGTCAAACGAAGTGGTATTAAAACTGAACCAGACGCAACCAGAAACTATGGGACAGGCGTCAAGGATCTCGGGTATTACCCCAGCGGCCATTTCTTTGTTGCTGGTGTATCTGAAGAAACAGGGGCTATTGCGCAAATCAGCGTAAATTTAGCGGAATCAGGATGTATCCATGCTGGAAAAATTAACCAAACTGGTGGGGCAAACCGGC
>CAMLNG010000343.1 GCA_946481195.1 uncultured Chromatiaceae bacterium | reverse complement strand
CCCAGCCGAGCCCAACCAGCGTACAACCCCAAATCAGCGGCCGGCAGAACCGTGGCCAGTGCAGCTGTGCGACCAGCAGCACACTACTGGTCAGGCCGAATAACAATAAAATGCCCAGGATGGCCGCAAACAACAACCAGCCAATGCCGGACAGATATCCGGCAGCTTCGGCCAAATCAGTTTCAAAGATAATCGCCATCGCATGGGCATCAGTGGCTTTGCCATAAGTCAGCTGATAAAACCATTCCTGCGGCACCAACAAGGCCAGTGGTAACCACAACCAGACTGAACGCCCGGGTGAGCGCTGCAAAGACAACAGCAGCAATAACAGCATCGTCGCAGGCAGCAGACCCAAACGCAGCCACTGGCTCAGATCCTGCCCGCGTTGCAGCACTAACCACTGCGGCGATAACAACAGCAGCAGTAAACTCAGCAGCAAAACAACGGCCAGTGACTGGCTCTGCGGCAGTTTTTTTATCATGCGGGGTTATGTCCTCGTCACGGCCTGGTGGCGGAATTGGTAGAAATCGGCGGCATTATTCATAAATTCTGTCTGTTACTCAACCAGTTGCCACAGTACTGGTCCGGCACCTCAAATTTGGCGTCGTTTTTCTGCTGAACGGCGCTGGCATTCTGTCATATTTTTATAGTATGGTGCTTGCGACTTAATAAAAACCGGCCACAGGCGGATGCCCGTCATATGCTGGCCTCAGACAAGATCCAAAGGAAGTAGTAACATGCTCGCTCAACCAGTCGCCCTGACCCAGGACCAACACAAAGATATGCGTATCCTGCCAAAATTCTCCGTTGAAATCCTGGAAAACCGTCACGTCGCGCCATTAATGCTGCAGGAATTCACTGCCGCTGCGCCGTTTTATCCGATTTTCTTCTTAAAAGCCGGCGACGCTGAAGTCTATAACCCGGTAGCCGTATTTGGTCTGCAAGAAGCACAAAACCTGTTCCTGCAAGCTGGCGAGTGGAAAGGTGAATATATCCCTGCCGGTATCCGCGCTTATCCATTTACACTGGCTCAGGCCAATGACGACCAGTTAGTACTGTGTGTCAATGAACAAGCCGATAACGTCAGCCGTACTGAAGGACAGGCACTGTTTGATGCGGAAGGCAAAGCTACTGAATTCTTCGAAGGTATTAATTCATTCTTCAAAGATTACATTGATGCCAATACAGTCAGCCGCAATATCCTGAATCAAATTACTGAGATGGGTCTGTTTAAAGCAGACGGTCTGCAGTATCGCGATCTGGCTGGTAACGAGCGCCGCCTGAATGGTTTCCATGTGATTGACCGCGAAAAATTCGAAGCGCTGAGCGACGAGCAATTCCTGCAATTACGTAAATTTGGCGTATTACCAGCAATTTATGCGCATTTCAGTTCACTGGAGCGCATCGGTGCACTGATTGCCCGTTTACCAGCTGCGACTGCTTAAGTTACTGTTTCGCAAATAAAAAAAGCGGCTGTTGCCGCTTTTTTTATTTGCTGGCGTTTCAGGCAAAATCACGGGCCAGCTGCACACAGTTTTTACCCGCGGCTTTGGCATCGTACATAGCCCGATCTGCGGCATCGATCAAAGCCTCAGCAGCAGTTTCACCAGCGCTGCTAATTGCCACGCCGATACTGACCCCCAACTGGATTTGTTCGGTACCGTGATAAAAAGGTTGTTGCACATGCTGTAACAAGCGCTCAGTTAACTGCACCAGAATAGCGCCATGAGTCAGGCCTTCACAAATCAGCAAAAACTCGTCACCGCCAATCCGGCAAATCAGGTCAGTTTCCCGCACGGCATCGCGCAGCCGCTCGCTGATTTCAAACAGCACTTTGTCACCGGCCAAATGGCCAAACTTGTCGTTGACTGTTTTAAAGCCGTCGAGGTCCAGATACAACAAGGCCAGACTGGAGCCTTGCCGTTTTGCCCGCGCCATCGCCTGACTAAGCTGTTGGTACATCGCATTGCGGTTGGCAAGACCGGTCAACGGATCTGTAGTAGCAAGCTGCTGCAGTTTGCCATTCATCTGCTCCAGTTCAGCGGTACGCTCTGCCACTTTCTGCGCCAGCTGATTTTCATGTTCGCGCAGTTGTTGCACCAGTTGCTGCTGGGCATCCAGCGCCTGCTGCTGTGCCTGACTGTGCTGTAGTTTTAGCTGATTAAATCGCGCGGCCAGACCAAAAGACACCAGCAGCATTTCAAGTGCTGAGCCCAGCTGCATCGCATTGATAGTAAAGAAGTTTGACGGCAACAAACCAAGATTGCGCAGCGACATCACAATAGTGCCGAGCAACAACATGGACCAGGCCAGCGCAAACAAACGTGCGCCGGGCGCCCGGTTCAGCACACTTTGGATAGCACATAACGTCAGTGCTAACACGACAATGATACCAATCAGCGACATAACAATCAGCGCCTGCTGCACTGGCATCGCGGCGGCAAAACCAACGGCAACCATCATCAGCAGACTGATAGGCCGTAATAACTTTTCCCAGGCCGGGCTAAAACGTGCGGTATCGAGAAAAGCCCTGGTAAATAACACCGCCATCAGACTGGCGCTGGTAAAGCCAAGTGGCAACATGCGGTTCGATAACTCTAAAGCGCCGGGCCATAAATAGACAGCACCAAGGCCGTTTAGCGAGGCACTGCCAACACCAAAACACAGGACAAATAACACATACCACAGAAAAACTTTTTCTCTGAGCACCAGAAATAACAACAGGTTATAACCAGCCAGCGCCAGTAAAGCACCGAAATATAAAGCCGGTGCAAGATAAGCATCCGCTGTCAGGCCGATAAATTCGTCATTGCTAACCAGCTGATTTTGCAGGGTCATGCTGCCCTGACTTTCGACCCGCAGCCACAAAGTCGTGACCTCATCGGCGGCTAAATCGAGCGGAAACACTGCTTGCCGGTGCACCAAAGCCCGGGATGCCAAAGCCACCATGTCGCCGCTTTCAAGCTGGCGGATACCCTGGCTGTTCTCGATATATAAGGTCAGACGGTCCAGCGACGGATAGGTAAACAGCCACCACCAGCGTGCCCGTTCAGTGGCTTTTACTTGCAGATAGAGCCACATGGCGCCGCTACGGTAGCCATAACTGAGATCTTCCCGTAACGGCATCTGAAAATCAGCCTGTAATTGCCGCACCTGGCTGATCGTCAGTGCACCGCCGGGGTCGGTCAGGACGCGGATATCCTGGTGCGGATCACAACAACCCTTGCCATGCAGCAATACAGGATCTGCCGATGCTGTCCATGACCACAGCAATAGAATCAGGCTTAGCCAGACGGCACGCATCGATAGGATCTCCGGGAGGTTGATGATGAGTCATCAGGATCAGACTCTACCTGTCGACAACGAACCGGTCAATCCGGCACACTAAGTCGCTTTGCAACCAACACACCGGATGCTGACAGATGGGGATGAAACTGAAAAACTGGGGCCTGGCCCTCGGCGTGCTTGCGCTGTTGACCGGCGGGCTCAGGGCAGAACCCGCGCTGTGGTATCGCTGGCAGAGTGTTAAAACCGGCAAATATATCTGCAAACAAACAGACCCGGGCCACGGCTGGGTCCGGCACAGCGGTCCTTATCTGGACGGCGGTTGCCGCGTCTTGCGACAACCACCACCTGAGCGCTGACCCAGAGTTAAGTTTGCGGCCGCGGAAATGCTTTTAGTGCAGTGCGGGCGATGTTGTGCAGCTGCTCGGCACAGGCGCCATTGGTCGCCTGGACCGATAACCCCTGCAATACGGTAATGATAAAACCAGCCAGGCCCTGCGGATCAGCATCGGCAGGCAAATCGCCGGCCGCTTTGGCCTGCTCAAACCGCTGTACTAACTGTTCAAAACCGGCTTTACGCCGCGCGATTAACGCATCTTTGACCGACTGACCGCTGTCACTACAGGCCAAAGCGCCCTGCACCATCAGACATCCCGGCGGATGCAACGGATTGCTGTGCTCAGCCGCAGCGCCGAGCAGAATACGTTCCGCCACCCGATAGGCCGTTGGTTCGTTCATCGAGGGATAAAAAAACGCGCTGGGGCGGTTTTCGTAGCGTTCAATCGCTTTAAGAAACAACTGTTCTTTATTGCCAAAAGCGGCATACAAGCTCGGTTTATTGATGCCCATAGCTTCGGTCAAGTCGGGTAAAGACGCGCCCTCATAACCTTTTTGCCAGAAGACTTCGAGCGCCTTTTGCAGCGCAGTTTCTAAATCAAAAGCGCGTGGCCGGCCAACCGGTGCGCTGTTGTTACATGGGGTGCTGTTTAGTGTGTTTGCACTCATCACTACCTCTGTGGCGGTCTGTTCGCATGAACAAGAGCGCCCTTTATCTGCATGGGCCAGAGAATAACGCAGCAGCCGGTCTGGGTAAACAGTCAGGGCTGTCTCCTCCCCTACTGAACACCCGGCCACAGCTACATCGCTTATCCGCTGACAGTCTGTTTTCTGCTTATAAC
>CAMLNG010000342.1 GCA_946481195.1 uncultured Chromatiaceae bacterium | reverse complement strand
TGGTACAAAATCACAGCCAAAAATGGCCAGACCATAAAATAGCTGCCGCGGACAAAAAAATTGCCCCACAACATTAACCAAACCGGTGCTGGCAGCTGTTTTACCCGCTGCCACGACAACACTTGCGCCGACATTTTGCCTCCTGCATATTGATGTCTGTCAGCATGCCGAAAATTCAGCAGTCAAACCAGTGCACAAAGCTATTGTTTCAGAAAAGCTTTGTTTCCAAACATGTTTGGTTTGACTGGCAACGGAGGGTAACAACATGTATCAGGGCAGTTGTTTATGTGGTGCAGTGATCTATCAGTTGCATGGCGAGCCACGACGGGTCTCACATTGTCATTGCCGGATGTGCCAGAAACAGCATGGTGCGGCGTTTGCTACTTATCTGAGCCTGCCAGCGGCGGAATTAGAGTACACACAGGGCGCTGATGCCGTCAGCCGCTATCAGTCTTCGGCCAATGTCACACGCGGTTTCTGCCGGCACTGCGGTTCCACACTGGAATGGCGCGCCAGTAACGAACCTGATGGTTATGTCGCGCTGACTGTTGCGACGCTGGACACGCCCATTCAGTTTGCGCACATCCCGCACATCTGTACTGAAAGCAAAAGCAGTTGGTGTCCGTGCTGATAGTTGCTGGCCTGATAGTTTGGTATTGATGATATGTCGTGGAAATAAGTGCAATCAATCTCAGGGGAATACCATTGCCGTATCAAATTCGTGTTGCTGCCAGCACAGACCATCCGGCCATCAGTGCATTGTTATTACCGCTGGTTGAAAAATTTATCGCGCCGGATTGCTCGGCTGAGGGGACTGCTTTGTTGCTGGGCTCGATGCAGCCGCAGGCTATTTTGAGTTATCTGCACGGCGATTATCGTTATTGGCTAGCTGAAGACGCAGAAGGTCTGGCCGGCGTCATTGCCGTGAAGGGCCACAACCATCTGTATCATTTGTTTGTGGCCGAACGGGCACAGGGGCAGGGACTGGCAAGAACACTATGGACGCACCTGCTGGCGGAGTGTCAGGAACAGGATGAGTTTACCGTCAACGCCTCTTTACATGCGTTGCCGATGTACCAGCACTGGGGGTTTGTCGCCGAACAAGGGCCGCGCGAGCGGATGGGTATTGTGGACGTACCGATGCGGCTGGTTTTGCGCCCCAGATTTGCCGGGGATCAGCAATAAAAAGCGACCGGCAGTCGCCCTGTTAGATCTCCGCTGTACTGCCGCCAGTTCGTGGTGATACCGGCAGGACTTTTTGCAGCGGGCTGCTAAGTTAAAACAAACCAGTACATTTCAAACAAAAAAACAGGAGACAGCTGATGGCAACAGTGGCGAAATGGTTTTATCCGGTGTTGGTGCTGGCGTTATTGTGGAATTTAATGGGGCTTTTTGTGTTCTGGACTGATGCGACTATGACGCCGGAGCAAGTCGCTGCGATGCCTGCTGCGATGCAGGACGTGTACAACAGCCGGCCGTTATGGTCTGTGCTGTCCACCGCTGCGGCCGTGATTGGCGGGACGCTGGGGACTGTGTTGCTGTTATTGCGGCTGCCGTTGGCCATGCCGCTTTTAATAATGTCTTTAGCCGGAGTCATACTGCAAGATGTCAGTTTCGCCGTGCAGCCAGCCGCCCGCGCTTTGATTGACCAGACAGTGATCATGTTGCAAGGGCTGGTGTTATTGGTGGCGCTTGGGTTGGTTTATCTTTCGCGCCTTGCTGGTCAACGCGGCTGGCTAAAAAACCGCTGAAGCAACATCCGGCTGCGGCCGCCAGGCGCGACCAGCCTGCGGCCTTTTTGTTATGCTGCGGTTTTTCCTGCAACCGGAGCCTTTATGCAGTCTGTCATCGATTTTGTCTTAGAGCTCGACAAGCTCAAAACTGTAACCCGAAAAACCAAAAACCTGCATAGCGACCGCTATGAAAATTCGGCTGAACACAGCTGGCAAATTGCCATGCTGGCCTGGTCGCTGGCTCCTTATGCCCCTGAGGGCACCGATATTCATCACGTCATCAAACTCTTGTTAGTCCACGACATCGGCGAAATCGATACCGGCGATACTATCGTCTACGCCAATGCGGACTGGGATGCGCTCAAAGCAGAAGAGCTGGCGGCAGTGCAACGGATTTTTGGTTTGTTGCCTGCACAGCAAGCGTCTGAGTTGCTGGCGTTATGGCAGGAGTTTGAAAACGGTGAGACCCTGGCAGCGAAGTTTGCCCATGCCTGCGACCGGGCGATGCCGGTGCTGCTGAATCTGGCGAACAACGGCCAGAGCTGGCGCGAAAACGGCATCAGTTATGAGCGGGTAGTCGCACGGATTGCAGCACCAGTCTCCCAGGGCTGCCCGCCGCTTTGGCAGTATTTAGCGCAGCGGTTGGCCGACGCGCAGCAGGCCGGCTGGTTTGGCAGCTAACGAATAACAACATGTTGCGTCATCGACACGGAACGCCTAAGCTGAAAAGCCAATATCAAAAATTCTGGTGATTAATCATGGGTATAGCTTCTCAAATTGGCATGATAACAGTGATGGCGCTGTCTGCCTTTGTGATTGGTGGCTTGTGGTATTCCAAGCTGTTGTTTGGTGCACGTTGGTGCACTTACGCCGGCATCGATATGGACAAACCACAGGGCCATCCGGCCAAGGTGTTCGGTGTCAGCCTGTTGTTTTCTGTGCTGGCTGCCGCAGGTTTTGTGTTTATTTTTGGCCAGCCTGCCTCATTGCATTTATCGCTGCATAACGGGCTGATGATCGGTTTCTTTTTTGTATTTACCAGCTTTGGGATCAATTATCAGTTCGCCAACAGGCCTTGGCCTATGTTATTGATTGATGGTGGTTATCATCTGCTGCAATTTGCAGCCTATGGTCTGATTGCCGGATTGTGGCCACACTGATGGCACTATTTCAGAGGGATCTGTGATGAAATTTCGGATTGAACAAAAAATACTGAGTCTGACTGACAGTTTTGATATTGACGACGAAGACGGCCGGCTGGCGTTTACGGTCAAAGGTAAATTCTTCAGCATTTCCAGTAGCCAGACTATGTATGACCTGGCGGATCGCGAAGTGCTGAAAATCAAACGCAAATATCTGACTATCCTGCCGGCCTGCCGGCTGGTTGCCCCATCCGGCGAGGAATGGCTGGTGCGCAAAAAGTTCTGGCCCTTCTGGCGCGCAGCATTTTCAGTGCAAACCCCGCAAGGCACTTTAGACATTGATGGCAATCTGTGGCAACGCGAGTATCGCATCACACAAAACGATCAATTAGTAGCGCGCGTATCTAAAGCCTGGTTCAGTTGGTCAGACAGTTATGGCGTGGAGATCTACCGGCCAGAATGGGCAGTGCCGCTGCTTGGCGCAGTGATTGTGATTGACCGCATTCAGCATGCCGGCACGAACTCAGTGTTAAGTGACGACTGATCAGAAACAACGCAGCTTTTTGTCGCAATTTTGCTGCGACTGGTCGCTGTACAGCGAAGGTCTGGCGCTTCGCGCTGATATAAACAGGTTTTATTTTGCCAGAGTAGCGCACAGGACCTGTCATGTTTTATTTTCGTCTGGATGATTTACAGGGCCCCGAAATTGCTGCTTTGCTGGCAGCACATTTGGCTGATATGCAGGCGACTTCGCCCCCCGAAAGCAAACACGCACTTGATTTGACTGGCTTGCGCCAGCCAAACATTCGATTCTGGACTTTATGGCACCAGCCAACTGGATTAAAACCGGCAGAGCTCGCTGGCTGTATCGCGCTGAAACGGCTCGATGCCCGCTATGGCCTCAATCACGGGGAAATTAAGTCAACCCGGGTCGCGGATGCGTTTCGGGGGCAGGGCTGTGGTCAGCTGTTAGTCGAACATTTGCTGAAGGACGCGAAGCAGCAAGGCTTGCAACGCATCAGCCTCGAGACTGGCTCTATGGCATTTTTTCAGCCTGCCAGAACCTTGTATCAGCGCTTTGGTTTCACCGAATGTTCGCCATTTGCTGACTATGTCGAAGACCCCAATAGTGTTTTTATGCAGTTGGATCTACCGGCCGACTAAAAGCTTTGTTTACAAATTTAGTTTCGACGCCCAGAGCAATTCGGCGTAATTTAACATCCGGCGCACCGCTTACGTGGTACCGCCTTCAAGCTAAAACGACAACCGGGTACTCCGGACAACACAGAGGAACACTCCAGTGCGACATACTTTATTAGCCATTTCCATTGCTGCAGTACTGGCAGGCTGTAACCCGGCGCCAGACTCTAAAAGCAGCTCCGCCACACCGGCGCAGGCTGAGGCCGCTAAACCTGTAGAAACTGCAGCAGTACAACAGTCTGAATCAGAACGTATTAATCAGTGGTTCGAGCAAAAATACGAAGAACAATTGCAGATGAGCCCGCTGCAAATGACGTTTCAGGGCCGCAAAGATAAAAATGACCAGATTGACGATGTGACCGAAGCCGGCGAAGACAAAATGCTGGCCT
>CAMLNG010000341.1 GCA_946481195.1 uncultured Chromatiaceae bacterium | reverse complement strand
GAAGTACTTGGAGAGTAGTACAGCGAAATCGGGAATTAGAGAAGCCAATAGTTTGCCTCCTCTGGCCGTCACACGGCGGCTGAGCACACCCGAAGCTCCGCGAGGGTGCAGACTCCCACGAAGCCGCGGGGTTGAAGCTTTATAATCTCCAAAGCAGACAGTTTGGCTGCGCTGGCTGTCACACAGCGACGGAACAATCCCGAGCTCCGCGAGGCATAGGAAGGCTCCCAATAAAGCCATCTGCACCTCATCATGAAACAAAAGTGCTCAATGGTCACGACGCCTGAAAATAGCCTTTAAAGTCATGGAGAATAGCCTGCATACATGTTCACCTGGGCCAGAATTAACCCACCAAATTCCATCATTAGAAATAAAAACAAAGCCATTTCCCTGCACAAAAGTCTGATAGCTAATTCAGTAATTGCCCTTTAGACTCGTTGTAATTCCACCAGTTTGTTGCAGATCAAATGTTAAAGTCCCGCATGCGTGATACTGTAAAAAATCAACATCATCGGGTTAAGGGTACGAATTTGCCGAAACAACGCGAATTAGAATGGAGTAATCTGCTGAAATCCGGCAACCGCATTTTTATTGGCTCTAACGCAGCAGTACCGAACGCATTGATTGATGACCTGATTACTAATGCAAATCAACTGCATGATATTGAAGTTGTCCATATCCAGACCATTTCTGATGAAAAGTGGGTTGAACCTCAGTACAAAGACCTGTTTAAAGTAAACACCTTATTTATCGCCGGTCAGAAAATCAGGGCGGCAGTCGCTGAGGGGCGTGCAGATTATACGCCGTGTTTTTTGTCGGAAATACCAACGCTCTTCAGCTCAAATATACTGCCACTCGATGCTGCTTTAGTCATGCTGAGCCCACCAGATGAGTATGGCTATTGTTCACTCGGTGTATCGGTTGATGTTGTGTCTGCTGCTATCAGAAATGCTAAAAAGGTCATAGCGCAATTTAACCCATTGATGCCGCGGACCAGCGGTCACGCTTATGTCCACATCAGTAAAATTGACGCCTGGCTTGAGCAGTCGCAACTATTGCCTGAAGTTCCGCCAGTCGGCTTTGAACAAAGAATTGAGCGAATCGGGCAGTACGTTTCAATGCTGATTGAAGATGGTGCGACGGTTCAAATTGGTACCGGAAAGATCCCTGAAGCGGTGCTGCAATATTTGGGCAATCATAAGAATCTTGGGATCCACAGCGAATTAATCAGTGATGGCATTATTGATTTGATGAAAAAGGGCGTCATCAATAACAGTCAAAAAACCTTTCACCCCGGCAAAACGGTTACCAGCTTCGCAGTTGGAACACAGCAACTATATGATTTTGTGAATCAAAACCCACATGTCGAATTCTATCCCAGTGAGTATGTGAATTCGCCGACTAATATTGCCCGCAACGATAATATGGTGTCGATCAACAGCGCGCTAGAAGTGGACTTAACCGGTCAGGTAGTGTCGGATTCGCTGGGCTATCAGTTTTATAGTGGTATTGGCGGACAAGTTGACTTCAGCCGTGGCGCGTCCATGAGTAAAGGCGGTAAGCCAATAATTGCCCTGCCATCAACAGCTAAAAATGGCACAGTATCCCGCATTGTCCCCACAATCTCAGAAGGCAGTGGTGTGGTCACGTCGCGGGGGCATGTGCATTACGTGGTTACTGAATATGGCGTTGCATCCTTGCGGGGGAAAAGTATTCGCGAGCGTGCACTGGAACTGATTCGTGTCGCTCATCCTAAGTTTCGTCCAGCGCTGCTCGACGAGGTGCGTAAACATTATTGGGTGCCCAATTACCAGGTGGTGCGCCCAATGGATGTGCCTGAACTTGGCGACGTCGGTTTGAAAATTCTACATATTGGCGGCGAGTCTTTTGACCTGCGCCCGCTAAATCCGGCCGATGAGCGTCGTCTGCAGGAATTCTTTTACTCTCACACCAAAGAAACCTTGTTATTACGATACAACCATCACCCCAAACAACTCAGCAGAGAAAAATCCTGTTCTTTGGTCAGTGTTGATCAGTCCCGTGACCTTGCTTTGTGTATTGTCCGCCAACATGGCTCAGTGCTGGAAATTCAGGCGGTCGGCCGCTATTACCTGATAGAGCACAACAATAGTTGTGAAGTTGCATTTGTCACCCGGGAGCGCCATCAGGGCAAAGGCATGGCGACAATTCTGCTGCAGGAGATGATTAACATTGCCCGGATCCGCGGTATTGCGACTATGGTCGCCTATGTCCGCGCAGAAAATAAGCCTATGCTGACCGTGTTTGAACGAGCTGGCTTTCGCCGAGTTCGTAGCGAGGAACCAGATGAGGTGAATCTGCAGTTGCAGCTGCACGCTGATCCAACTGCAAAACCAATGGAACAGTAAAATTATGTCACTGGTTATTTTTAGTCATCCGGCCTGCAACAAACATAATCTGGGTGCAGATCACCCTGAACAGCCTGGGCGTTTACACGCCATTTTTGATCAGCTACTAAGCTCTGGCCTTGATTATGCCGTCAGTCATCAGACCGCAACCCTTGCAACAGACGACCAATTAGCCCTGGCCCATGATAAGGCTTACATTCGGCATGTCATCGACAAAAGCCCGGAGCAGGGTTCGGTATGGCTCGATGACGACACTGCAATAATGAACCGTTCGCTCGAGGCTGCGCGATTTGCCGCTGGTGCCGCGATCAATGCTGTTGATTGGGTAATGCAACGAGAAAATGCTCAGGCATTCTGCGCAATCAGGCCGCCCGGGCATCATGCTGAAAGTGCTCAGGCCATGGGCTTTTGTTTATTTAACAATATTGCAGTCGCTGCAAAATATGCGCTGCAGCAATATCATCTGAGCCGTATCCTGATACTTGATTTTGATGTGCATCATGGCAATGGCACTGAGCAAATAGTCAAAAATGACCCACACATATTATTTTGCTCATCATTCGAATATCCATTTTATCCACACCCTGATCTGACTGAAACACCTCATATCCTGAAGCTGCCGTTAGCCGCAGGCTCTGATGGCTCGACTTTTCGGCAGGGCGTCACCACAAGATGGCTGGAGAAAATCGCCGAATTTGCGCCGGAACTGGTATTGGTTTCCGCCGGATTTGACGCGCACTATGAAGACGAAATGGCAAATTTGAAATGGCATGAAGCTGATTACGCCTGGATTGCACAGCAACTGAAAACAATAGCGCAACAAAATGCTCATGGTCGGATCGTGGCGTGCCTGGAAGGTGGCTATGACCACAGTGCCTTAGGCCGCTCTGTCGTTGCTATGCTGAAAAGTTGGCTGTAACTATATTTCTGCCGGCTGCGCGCTTGCATTACAATAGCACCTTTTAGGTTGTTGAGTGTTTACCATGCGAAAGCTGCTGCAGCAGGATGCCCGCCTCTATTCATCATTCCGGTTACCCGCAGTTTTGCAGGAAGTGTTGCTGTGTGAGACTGAAGAGGACCTTCGTCAAATCGATGCAGCAAAAGCGCCGCTACTCCTCGGTGAGGGCAGCAATAGCATTTTCATGACAGACATGCAGCGACCAGTTCTGCGTTACATCGCAAAGTCTGTAACTGAAACACCGGACAAAGACTGTATGCTGTTACATGTCGAAGCCGGCAAAAACTGGCATGAATTGGTCAGCTATACCGTCAATCAAGGGTGGTGGGGCCTGGAAAACCTCGCATTAATCCCAGGCTCAGTCGGAGCTGCACCAGTTCAGAATATCGGTGCTTATGGCGTTGAGTTGACCGATGTCTGCGAGTACGTCGATTTTTTCCATTGGCATACTCAGCAAGTTCAGCGACTTAGTAACGCCGAGTGCTTATTTGGCTATCGGGACAGTATCTTTAAACGCGAGCTGGAAGGTAAAGGGATTATCGTTGCGGTCGGTTTAACACTTCATACGGTAGGCACTCCAAAGCTGAGTTACAAGGGACTCGACCACCTGTCAGCAGATTGCAGCGTCAGTGATGTGTACCAGGCTGTGCTGCAGGTGCGCCGCAGTAAGTTACCGGATCCGCAGGTTCTGGCCAATTGTGGAAGCTTTTTTAAAAACCCTTTGCTCACTGTTGAGCAGTTTAATTGCTTGAAACAGCGGCATCCGCAGATGCCGGCGTACCCACAAGCAGACGGCCACATTAAAACTGCGGCAGCCTGGTTAATAGAACAGACTGGTTTTAAAGGGCAACGTTTGGGCGATATCGGTTGTTATGAGTTGCAGCCTCTGGTGCTGGTGAATTATGGACATGGCACAGCTGCAGAGCTTGAACAATGGATGGGTTTGATTATCGCGACAGTACAACAGCGCTTTGGCATCTGCTTAGAGCCGGAAGTAAGGATGCTACATGGGTGCTAAGCAACAGCCACAAACGCTGGCCTTACAACGGCAACTAATTCAGCAACTATCTGACGGTAAAACACATTCCGGCGAGGCTTTAGCACAGCTTGCTGGCATCAGC
>CAMLNG010000340.1 GCA_946481195.1 uncultured Chromatiaceae bacterium | reverse complement strand
GCTCGGTGACTCGCTGTTGGTTAAACTGGCCGAACGATTAAGCCAGCTGACGCGGCAAAAAGAACGATTGTACCGGCTTGGTGGCGATGAATTTGCCATCCTGTTAGAAAATACCAATGACATCCACACCATCACCACGATGGCCAAAGAGCTGATTAAGCAAATTAATCTGCCATTTTTTATCAACCAGCATGAACTTGCCGTGACCAGCAGTATCGGTATCGTGCTTTATCCTGAAGATGGCCGGGACCCGGAAGCCTTGCTGCGTAACGCCGACACTGCGATGTACCACGCGAAAAACGACGGCGCCAATCGCTATCTGTTTTTTAATGACAGCATGAATAAACTCGCCGTCAAACGCTTGCAGCTGGAAAACCTGATCCGCCACGGCCTGAAAGAAGATTTCTTTACTGTTTATTACCAGCCGAAAATGGACATTCTGAGCGGTCAGCTGGTGGGGATGGAAGCGCTGGTGCGTTTTATCACGCCAAAACGCGGTCTGATTAGCCCGGCCTCTTTTATACCGGTGTCGGAAGAAACAGGTCAGATCGTTGAAATTGGCGAAGTGGTGCTGCGTAAAGCTTGCCTCGATGTGAAACGCTGGATTGACCAGGGCCTGTTCCATGGCCGGGTGGCGGTTAACCTCTCGGTAAAACAGTTTATGCTGCCTTATCTGTGTGAGCAGATAGATGATGTGCTGCAACAAACCGAACTGCCCTCTTACCATCTGGAACTGGAGATCACTGAAGGCACCGTAATGCAGTCGCCGAAAATGGCGATAGATACGATGAAAAAATTACGCGCCCGCGGCATTCATTTGGCGATGGACGACTTCGGCACTGGCTATTCTTCGCTGGCTTACCTGAAACAGTTCCCACTGAACACCCTGAAAATCGACAAAGCCTTTATCGACGATATGAATACTGCCCGTGGCCGTAATATGGTGGATACAATTGTCACTATCGCCCATAACCTGAGTCTGACCGTTGTGGCAGAAGGCGTGGAACAAGCTGAGCAATTACAACAGCTGAAGCAATTGCGCTGTGAAATTATTCAGGGTTATTACTACAGCAAACCGTTATCTGCCGCTGATTTCACCCAGTTCCTGCTGGACCAGAAACAAAATAAACCGCGACTGGCGGCAGTACCGGCGTCGGTCTAAGCATGCACTGTCGCTGCAAACCGTATAGAAAGAGCTCAATTGCGTATAAAGGTAATTGAAAATAAAAAAGCGCCAACCGGCGCTTTTTTATTTTCAATTAACCCAGAATTCAATCCCGGCGTGCATCAGGATCTATACCCTGCCGAATTTTTTCCATCCGTTCCTGATGATTTAACCACATTTTCAGACCGCCGATGGCGATACCTGCTAATGGAATTAAGAACACCAGCACCGCTGGGTTTAGCAAATTTTGTATAAATCCGTCCACAGCAAATTCCCTCTGTCGCGACCGGTGAACCCGGTTCTGTTAATCGTTGTCGGTTTCGACGTAAGAAAAGTCATCACTGCCATCAGCAATGCGCTTTTTACCGAACACCGTATGAAACTTACGCTTTTCCTGCACCCGCTGTTTGTATTTCAGCCAGGCTTTCTCGTATACGGTTTCTGCTTCCGCTTCACCGCGCATAACCTGTAAAAAGCGTTGCTCTTCTTCGTTCACCGGCTGGCGTTGGCCTTCTTCCAACTCCTGCATCGATGCGCCGTGCTTCTCCAGCAGGTTGCCCTCTGCTAAGGTGAAGCGTCCTGACCGGGTAAACCCTTTCGGGAAATTGCGGTCATCAAAAAAGCGACGTTTAGCCACAAAACTTTGCTGCATCACTTTTTTCCCCTGATCTCGTTGAATCTAAAGCTATCCCAATTAAACTGTGCGGAGTATGGTAAACAAAATTCCGCACGTAAAACAAATATTTTTTATCATCACAATTAAAATTACTAAGGTCAATCTTTGGACACTGAACTACTGAAAACCTTTCTGGAAGTGCAGAAAACCCGCCATTTTGGCAAAGCCGCCGAACATCTGTATCTGACCCAGTCTGCAGTCAGCTTTCGTATTCGCCAATTAGAACAAAGCCTTGGCGTTGCGCTGTTTAGCCGCCACCGCAATAACATTCAGCTGACCGAAGCCGGCGAGCTGCTGCTCCCCCACGCTCAGGCAGTGATCAGCGCTCTACAGGCTGCTAAGACGCAATTACAGCAGCAAAGCAGCCTGGCGCAGCGTCTAACGGTCGCGGTTGAACCTGGCCTGCAGTTTCTGGCCGCTGAGTTGCTAGAAATGTTAGTAGTGAATGTCGAAACTGCCGTGCATTTGCAGGTCAGTGACGCTCAGGTGGCGCTGTACCGGCACGCTGATGTGATTTTAACGACCAGTGCTGACAGCCCGGCAGAACCTGGTTATCAGCAGCAGCTATGGCGCAGCTTAACGTTGGCGGCGGTCGGCCCGGTCGGCAAAGCCGCACAGGCGGAAGGGCGATTAGACTGGGCCGGGAAGTTGCCGCAATTATCGAAAGCCCCTTTAGCGTTTTGCTGCAGTGATCCAAGGTTATTACGGCAGTGGCTGCTACGCAGCAATGGGACGGCGTTTTTACCAACGCCTTTGTGTCAGGAACTATGCCAATCAGGATTGTATCAACTGTTGGCAATGCCGGAACAACAGCTGCAAGTCCGGTTGTGGGTTGCCAAAGACGCTCCGGTGATGTGGCAACCGCCGGAATAAACTAAATTGCACCGACTCAATCAGGGGCGGAATGACGCACTCTGATGGCCCGAACTTTTGCGATAGACCATCCGGCGATGATTTAGAAACAGCGGTACTGAAACGGGACCGGTGAATAGCGCTAACATCACCCAGGGCCAGCTACGTAATCCGGCTTGTCTGGCTTTAATAAAACACCACAGACTGACCAGTGGATGCAGGAGTAACCACAGCACTTCGATGCTCCGACCTAAAAAAGGCGCCAGATTATAGAAAAAACTGATCAGGCGCAATTTTAAACAACACCAAGCTTTCTGCTCTGCAAATTCGGATCACAGATAACAGGGATAAAAAAACCGCAGCAAGCTGCGGTTTTTCTCGACGCAATGACCTCAATAAAAGGTTTTTTCCTGCTCTGCCATCGACAGCAACAGCTGTGCAGGCGCAAAACGCGCGCCAAATTGCGCTTCAAAACGGCGTAAATCTGCCACCAGATTGCCGGCACCTAAACTGTCGATATAACGGAACGGACCGCCAAGGAAGGGTGGAAAACCAATGCCAAATATTGCGCCAATATCGCCATCACGCGCCGAGGCAATAATGCCTTCTTCCAGACAACGCACCGCTTCGTTCAGCATCTGCACCATGCAACGTTTACTGATTTGCTCGCTGCTCAGGCGGCCATTGGGTTGCACGCCCAGCAGGCTGTATACGCTGGTGTCGACTTCTTTGCGGCCTTTTTTCGCGTTTTTGCCATAAAGGTAAAAACCTTTTTCGACTTTTTTGCCTTTGCGGCCATCGGCAATTAACTTGTCAAATGCCGCAGGCGCCTGGAACCGCTCGCCCAGTTCTTGTTGCAGAATTGGTGATATTTTGGCGCCGACATCGATGCCAACCTCATCCAGCAATGTGATAGGCCCCACCGGAAAACCGAAGCGGGTTAAGGCTTTATCCAGCTTCTCCACGGACTCACCTTCGAGCAGTAAGTTCGCCGCTTCATTCATGTACAGCGCCAGAATACGGTTGACATAAAAACCAGCGCCGTCTTTGACCACAATCGGCGTTTTGCCCTGTTTGCGGGCAAAAGCCACAGTCGTCGCGATAGTTTCAGCCGAAGTTTTTTCGTGGGCTATGACTTCAACCAACGGCATTTTGTCGACTGGCGAGAAATAATGCAGACCAATCACATTTTCCGGCCGCGCCGCTTTGGCCGCAATTTGCCCTATCGGCAACGAGCTGGTATTGGAGGCAAATACAGTGTGTTCACTGCAATGCTGTTCGATATCCGCCACCATCTGTTGTTTCAGCGCCAGATCTTCAAATACCGCTTCGACTACTAAATCCACATCATGAAAGCCAGAATAGTCCGTGGTGCCGGTTAATAACGACATCTGCTTTTGCAGCTCGGTTTTGCTGATAAAGCGTTTTTTGTATTTTTTATTCAGCAGGCTGAAGCTGTATTTCAGTGCATTACCAATACCGGTCTGGTTAATGTCTTTGATCCGCACCGGCACGCCGGCTTTGCCGGCAGTCACGTTCGCGATACCGCCGCCCATCAGGCCGCCGCCGAGCACTGCCGCTTTTTTCACTTTGCGTGGTTT
Source organism: uncultured Chromatiaceae bacterium (assembly GCA_946481195.1). The sequence continues at coordinate 197 of CAMLNG010000340.1, read as the reverse complement.
GGCATCACCAGCACCACTTTCTTTTTTCATCTGCGTCGTGGCAAAAAACAGATTGCGCAGGTTCGCCGACACCGGCGTCATGCACAGTTCGCCAAAATGTCTGGCTTCCACTTCCAGACCTTTTTGCATGCCGGAATGCACACCAGTTTTGATTGCATCAATAATTTTCAGCGGCGCCGGATAATGGCCTTGTGTCT
>CAMLNG010000339.1 GCA_946481195.1 uncultured Chromatiaceae bacterium | reverse complement strand
TTTCCCACAGCTGCTCTGGGTTCATCTCGCCCAAACCTTTATAGCGTTGGATATAAAGACCCTTTTTCGATTCAGTGATCAGCCATTCCAGTGCATCAGAGAATTTCTCTACCGGTTTCACTTTTTCACCGCGACGAACAAAACCACCTTCCTCAATCAGATCACGGATCGAATCACCCAGAGCTGCAATGCGGCTGTAGTCAACTGAATTGATGAAGTCGTAATGCAGTACATATTCGTTATCGATACCATGCTGGCGAATAGTGATTTTTGGTAACGTCAGGTGACGCTCACGATCTTCAGCGACACCAAAAATGTAGCTGGAACCATCACCTTCCTGGTCTTGCAAACGTTTTGCTAATTGAGCAACCCAGGCCTCTACAGCTGCAGCGTCTTTACACAGTTCAGCAGTGATGCCAGGCACATAGATTAACTGCGTTAGTAAATTCTGTGGGATCTTGCGGCTCAGACGCTCGATAGTCGCCATACCTTTGTGGTATTGGTTCACCAGCGCTTCTAACCCCGCACCGCTAATTCCTGGCGCTTGAGCGTTGACGTGCAAAGATGCTTCATCCAGCGCTAACGTCGTCAAGTATTCAGTCATCGCCGAATCGTCTTTGATGTACTGTTCTTGCTTACCCTTTTTCACTTTATACAAAGGTGGCTGCGCAATGTAGATGTAACCGCGTTCGATCAATTCTGGCATTTGACGATAGAAGAAGGTCAACAGCAAGGTGCGAATGTGCGAGCCGTCGACGTCCGCATCTGTCATCAGAATGATGCTGTGATAACGCGTTTTATCCGGGTTGTATTCTTCACGGCCAATACCACAACCTAAGGCGGTGATCAGCGTACCAACTTCCTGCGAGGAAATCATTTTGTCAAAACGGGCTTTTTCCACGTTCAGGATTTTACCTTTCAGTGGCAGAATTGCCTGATTCTTACGGTTGCGGCCCTGTTTGGCAGAACCACCCGCAGAGTCACCCTCTACCAGGTAGAGTTCAGATAACGCAGGGTCTTTTTCCTGACAATCAGCCAGTTTGCCGGGTAATCCGGCGATATCTAAAGCACCTTTACGGCGCGTCATTTCGCGGGCTTTGCGCGCAGCTTCCCTGGCGCGGGCTGCATCGACAATTTTAGTGACGATGATTTTGGCATCGTTCGGGCTTTCCAGCAGGTACTCATTCAGTTTTTCATGCATGGTACTTTCTACTGCAGATTTCACTTCACTAGACACCAGTTTGTCTTTGGTCTGTGAACTGAATTTCGGATCCGGCACTTTAACCGAAATGACTGCTGTTAAGCCTTCCCGGGCGTCATCACCGGTCGCTTGGACCTTCATTTTTTTAGCGTAACCTTCGGCATCAATGTAGGTGTTTAACACCCGCGTTAATGCCGAACGGAAACCTGCTAAGTGCGTGCCACCGTCGCGCTGCGGAATATTGTTGGTAAAGCAGTAAATGCTTTCCTGGAATGAATCATTCCATTGCATTGCAACTTCAACCGAAATACCGTCTTCGCGCGTGCTGCTGAAATAAAATGCTTTCGGGTGAATGGCCGTTTTAGTGCGGTTCAGATATTGCACGAAGGCTTCGATACCGCCTTCATATTTAAAATGGTCAGACTTATCTGTACGCTCGTCAGTCAGAATAATACTGACGCCTGAATTCAGGAACGACAGTTCGCGCAGTCGTTTTGCCAGAATGTCGTAGTGGAAATTGATGTCGGTGAAGATGGTATCGCTTGGCCAAAAGCGAATTTCAGTCCCGGTACTGTCGGTTTCACCAATGACCTTTAATGGCTCATCAGGTACGCCCAAACGGTAGATTTGGTTGTGCACCTGATTCTTCCGGCGAATCGTCAGCTCCAGTTTGTCTGACAGCGCGTTGACTACAGAGACGCCCACACCATGCAAACCACCGGAAACTTTGTACGAGTTATCGTCAAACTTTCCGCCGGCGTGTAGCACAGTCATGATGACTTCGGCAGCCGAAACGCCTTCTTCGTGCATGTCCGTCGGAATGCCCCGGCCGTTGTCGCGCACTGAAACAGAGTTATCACTGTGGATAGTGACAAAAACGTCACTACAATAACCTGCTAACGCTTCATCAATTGAGTTGTCGACGACTTCGAACACCATGTGGTGCAAACCTGAGCCATCGTCAGTGTCCCCGATGTACATACCTGGTCTTTTGCGTACTGCATCTAAACCTTTTAGTACTTTGATACTCGAGGAATCGTAGTTATGTTCTTCGGCCATCTTTATCCGTCCGTTTAATCTGACCATGTTCCACGTGGAACATTGCCGCCGGCTGATTTAGCTGCGGCAAAATCTGGTCAGGTTCAATTGCAGTGATAAAAACCTGCGATTGAAGTTGAGCTAAAAAATTGAAAATCTGGCGTTTGGATTGGTCATCCAACTCAGACGCCAGATCATCGATTAACAACAGAGGCTGCTTATGCCCCCGCTTGGCGATAACGTTGCTCTGCGCAACTTTCAGCGCAAATAACAATACCTTTAACTGGCCGCGTGATAGAACTTCATCCACAACCTCGCCGTCGACCTTGAGACGCAAATCAGCTTTTTGTGGACCCAGCTGGCTATACCCGAATTTAAGGTCTGTGGCAAAACCATCCTGTAATTGCTGTGACAACTCAGCAGCATCCTGCCGTCTATATTGCCAGCCTGGGGTTAACTCCAACTGCAAATTTTGCAAACTGGGGACCGCACTGGTTAACTGCGTTAACTCGGCAGCTAAACTGCCTAAATAACTTTGTCTGAGTTGCTGTAACTGCAACGCATACCCGACAAACTGCTGATCCCAAAACTGATATTGCGGCCCATAAGCCTGTCTGCTCTTTAATAAAGCGTTGCGCTGCTTCAACACCTTATGAAAACGCAGCCAAACATCGTAAAAAGATGGTTCCACGTGGAACAATCCCAAATCAAAAAACTGCCGCCGCTCCTTCGGACCACCAAAAAACAACCGAAAGCTTTCTGGTTGTAGCAACTGCACGGGCAATAAGCTGGCGCAATCAGCCAACCTTTGAACCGCCTCACCATTTAACCGTACTTGCCAGTCTCCTTGGCGATCACGTTGCATACCAACACCAATTTGCTGCAACGACCAATCAACCCGGGCGAACAAGGTATATTGATTTTGCTCGTGCCGAATAACTTTGTGCGGCTTTGCCGTGCGAAATGACCGTCCATGCGCCAACAGATAAATCGCTTCGAGCAAACTGGTTTTGCCACTACCGTTGGCACCGTATATCAAGTTCCATTGTGGATCAAAATCTAACTGCGCTTGCTGGATATTACGAAACTCCAGCAATTGCAACGACGTCAGCGCCATAGCTTACAGTCGCATCGGCATCACAACGTACAGGGCACCGGCGTTGCCAACCCCTTCGACTAACGAGCTGGAATTGGCGTCACTTAAATGCATCACAACCAAATCGGTATTTAATGTATTCAGTACATCCAACACATAACCCACGTTGAAGCCAATCTCCAGCGTGTCACCGTTGTACTCAATTTCAATGACTTCTTCGGCCTGTTCATGTTCCGGGTTATTCGCCACAATCTGTAATTCTTGTGGATTCAGCGTGAATCGCACACCCCGATACTTTTCATTAGACAAAATCGAGGCGCGAACACAGGCGTCCTTTAATACTGCGCGATGAGCTGTCAGCTGACGGGAACTGTTTCGCGGCAATACCCGCCGATAATCAGGAAAGCGGCCGTCGATTAATTTGCTGCTGAAACTAAACTGGCTATCCGTCAGACGGATATGATTTTGCCCGATACTGAGGCGGATCAGTTGATCATCAGCGGCCAGTAGTCGCATTAACTCAAGAACACCTTTGCGCGGAATAATCACTTGTTTCTGCTGGTTTGCTGTCACTGCAAGTTCCAGTGAGCTCAAAGCCAAGCGATGACCGTCTGTCGCAACAGTGCGCAAAGTGCCATTATCGACTTCAAATAACAGGCCATTCAGATAATAACGGACATCCTGGTTCGCCATGGAAAAAGCCGTGTCGTCTAACAATTTGCGCAGCTGCAAACGACTCAGCTCAAACTCAACTTCACCTTGCCAGCTTTCCAGGTTTGGATAGTCGTTGGCACTTAAAGTCGCCAGAGTAAATTTACTTTTTCCGGTGCTGACCACGCAGTTTTCGCCTTGCAAATGCAAAGTCAGAACCGAAGATTCTGGTAACGAGCGGCAAATATCTAACAGCTTTTTCGCCGGAATAGTGACACGGCCCGGCGTTATAACCTGTTGTGGAAAAGCACTGGCAACCAACTCAATTTCCAGATCTGTACCGGTTAATGCGATTTGATCTGCAGTCACATCGAGCAACACATTCGACAGGATAGGCAAAGTATGCCGGCGCTCGATAGCACCTGAAACCATTTGCAGCGGTTTTAATAAAGCGTCACGCTCAATAATAAAATGCATAACCAGTCCCTATTAAGACGACAAAGTACGGATCA
>CAMLNG010000338.1 GCA_946481195.1 uncultured Chromatiaceae bacterium | reverse complement strand
TTGCCGGGCCGGCATCACCTGCATATCGAACCGCAGCTGGAGCAATATCAGGTCACTATTGCACTGGAAGCCGGCCCGCTGGACCAGCCGGCAGAACTTACTTTCCATTCCACCGCCACTGAAACGGAGCTTCACCATGTGGAAAACCCTGATCGTCGATGACGAGCGCCTGGCGCGCAGCGAATTAAAACGTTTGTTGCAGGCCCATCCACAGATTGAGATTGTCGCCGAAGCTGACAGTGCCGACAGCGCGCGCGACATTCTGGCAGCGCAGCCTGAAATCAGCCTGGTATTTCTCGATATTCAGATGCCGGGCAGCACCGGGCTGGAACTGGCAGCAGAACTCAGACCCAACCTGTTTTTTGTGTTTTGCACCGCGTTTGACAGCTTTGCGCTGGACGCCTTTGCGCTGAATGCGCTGGATTATCTGGTAAAGCCCATAGTGCCGCAGCGGCTGGCGCAGAGCTTAAGCCGCTTGCCGGCCGCAGCTGCAGCCACTGCCAGCGATAACAGCCAGCAAAGCTATTTACCGGATCACCACGGTTTATTACTCAAATTCGGCGAAAACAGCCGTATTGTGCGGTTAAGTGAAATCAGCCGTTTTGAATCGGTCGGCAACCACAGTGCGGTCTATACGCCGTACGGCAAAAGTTTTGTATTAAGTTCGCTGTCGCGTATCGAACAACGACTCGACCCACAGCAATTTTTTAAAGCCAGCCGCGCCGACATTATCCGCATCAGCGCCATCACAGCATTAGAGCCCGGTCTTGCCGCCGGCAGTATGCTGGCCATGCTGCAGGACGGCCAGCAAATCGATGTCAGCCGCCGCCAGGTGCAGCAACTCAAAAACTTGTTTGGTGGTTTTTAGCCGGGATCAGCAGCGAGCCGTCTATCGCGGTTGCCGCTGCAAACTGGGTTGGCGTTTATGGACAGCAGCTAAAAGCGAATTGCGGACAATCCAAATATGTAATGTACGGCGTGTGACGCCCAGCGGGCTTCGCTGAGCGTACCTACGATCTCAATTGCTTAGTAGGTACGCGCAAGCGTCAGCGCCGCCGTACATGGCATTTTCCGATGTCCGCAACTGCCACAAACCATGTATGCACAACGGTCTTCAACCCTCAGTCACCAGCGCACCATGTCGCTGTTTCATGACTGCCGCGATTAATTGCAAACCACGCTCCAGATCTGCCGGGCTGATATTGGCGATACCAATCACCAAACCGGCTGCAGTTTCGCCGGCAAACTGGTATTTCGACAATAACGCCGGTGCAAAACCTGCCGCGGCCAACCGCTGTTGCAGCAAAGGGCCATCAAACGATGCTTGCATGGCAACCGGGCAACGCAGCACTAAATGTAATCCGGCGTGCAGCGCATGCAGCTGCCAGTCGGGTAAATACCGGCTGGCCAGCTGTTGCGCCAGCTGTTGTTTCTGCTGATACAGTTTGCGCATTTTACGCAGGTGCCGGCTGAAATGACCTTCGCTGATAAAATCGGCCAGCGCGGCTTGGGTCAGCAGCGGAATATCGCCATGAATGGCTTGCACTATCGCCGCTGCACGCTGAATTAAGCTCGCCGGCGCTACCAGATAACCTAGCCGCAATGCCGGCAACATGGTTTTGCTGAAGCTGCCGACAAAAATTACGCCTTGGCCCTGTGCCAAGCCCTGCAGGCTGGCAACAGGCCGGTGCTTAAACTGAAACTCGCTGTCATAGTCATCTTCCACCACCCAACAGCCTTGTTGCTGCGCCCACTGTAAAATCGCTAACCGTTGTGACAACGGCATAATACCGCCCATCGGATATTGATGGCCTGGCGTCAGGAACAGCGCTTTGCAATCCTGCTGCGCTGCCAAATCTTCAGCGACCACCCCCTCAGGCCCGGCGGCGTTCAGATAGCCAATAGTTAAATCCAGCAATTGCAGCGCCTGGCGCAGCCGACCATAACCCGGTGACTCCATCAGCACTTTGTCGCCCCGCGCGGCCACCAGCAGCGCCGCGATATACAACCCCTGCTGCGCGCCGGCGGTGATCAGGATTTGCTGTTCAGTGCAGTGCACTTGCCTGGACTGTTGCAGATACAGACATAACGCCTGACGCAGTGGTAGATAACCCAACGTATCCCCGCCAACCCCCAACAGCGGCCGGCTGGCATGGCGCTGCAATAAACGTTGCCAGATCCGGTAAGGAAAAGCGCTGAGATCCGGTACGCCAGGCTCCAGCAAGCCGGTCTTAAAGGGGGTTGCAATCTGCCGCGGGGTATCGGTGCTGGTTGGTTGCTGTGTAGAGGCACTGCCCAGATTTGCTGCCGGCACAGGGTTGTTTGGTAAACCAGCACGCGCCACACCACGGCTGACCTGAAAATAAGCATCCGGCAGTTGCGTAATCACGCAATAACCCCGTCCGGGCTGGCCTTGCAGATAACCTTCCGCCACTAACTGCGCCAACGCGGCGTTGACCGTATTGCGGCTGAGCTGCAGTTCGCTCGCCAACACCCGGCTCGATGGCAACAAAGCGCCACTGGGCCAAAGCCCGCTTAATAAGGGTTGCCGCAACGCTTGATAGAGCTGGCGCTGCAAACTGCCTTCGCCACTGAGCTGGATGCTATCGGGTTCAATACGCATAACTGGATCCATTACTTTATCAAAACTGGTGCTTTTTATAGAACCAACGCCCGCTTAAGCTGCATTTGAACAGCCAATCAACACAAGCACAAGCCGGTTTTTTCAGGAGTACTGTATGCCACCCATCACCAACCAAGCTTTTACCACCACAGGCGCCGAGCTGACCATCGATGTGGAGCCCTGGCAACCTGAACTGCTGGATGAATATCTGGCGCTGTACCGCTCGTCCGGTATTAAACGGCCATTGTCAGAGCGTGCCCGCATGGCACAACTATTCAGCGGCGCCAATCTGACCATCAGTGCCCGCATCGACGGCAAGCTGGTTGGTCTGGCCCGTTGTTTAACGGACGGCGCTTTTGTTTGTTACATCGCCGATTTGCTGGTCGCCGGTGATCTGCAGCATTCAGGCATAGGCCGGATCTTATTACGGGCCGTTGCTGAGCATAGCGGCCCTCAGGTTCAGCAGTTGCTATTAAGTGCACCGAGTGCCATGGGCTATTACCCCAAAGTGGGCTTTCAGGCCATCAACAATGCATTTGCCGTGCAACGTACACAATGATGCGGCCGCAGCGGCACATCGCTTTTGAGGTTGAATATGACTCCGACTTACACGCCCGCTCACTATGCGTTGGATGATCCGCAACTGATCCGGCAGTTTTTACAACAACATTATTTTGGTTTGTTGCTGACGGCCGATTTACAGCTCAGCGCGATCCCATTTTTGTTTGAATGGGATCAGCTGACAGGCCTGACCGGCAAAGTGTACGGCCATTTAGCTGCACAAAACCCGCAACTGCAAGGCCTGCAGGATGGCGATAAAGTGAAGCTGGTGGTGCAGGGTCCACATGCATTTGTCGCAGCTGAGTGTTATCAACAGCAGCCGCAGGTCGCCACCTGGAATTACAGTCTGGTGGAAATCAACGGCACTGTGCAGTTGCTGGATACCCGCAACACGCTGGCGTTAGTGCGCCGGCAACAAGCCGAAGCTAATCGGGCCTTGCCGCAACAGGTACAGGATGGGTTGATCCGCCAGGCAGGTACTGATTCTGGCGTAACAACTGCCCGCCAGAGCAATCTTGCTTATGAAAAGCAGTTGTCCGCTGCCATCACGGGTTTTGTAGTGAGGATCGAATCACTGCACGCCAAAATGAAGCTGTCGCAGAACAAAACACCGGCGGCACGGCAGGATGTGCTGCAATTTCTGCAGCAATCGGAGCGGCCACAAACGGTGTGGCAATTGATGCAGGCGCAAGGGGTGCTCGCAACTGAAGGAGCAGTAACATGAGCAAAGACGGCAATCTGGCCATTCGGCATATTACCCGGCAAGACCTAGGGGCTGCTGAATGATCTGGAGGTGCGCGATGAGTATTTGCCCGGCGCCAGGTGCAGCAACTCAAAAACTTGTTTGGTGGTTTTTAGCCGGGTGTTTGAAATGAGCGAATTGCAGAAATTTACCGGATTTTGTACGGCGACGCTCACGCTTGCCGTACCTACGATCTCAATTACCTAGTAGGTACGCGCAAGCAACGCGCCGCCGTACAGGACGATTAAAAATGTCCGCAATTAGCACAAAGTCCCGGTTCAGCCGCCAACAATCCCCAGCGGCTTGGTTTGTTGCCATAAACCCCGGGTGAAATCCGGGAAATCGCGGCTGTTACCACGGTCGGCGACTGAGGCGACCGACAGCGGTAACACTGCCGACCAGGCGGCGCCGTCGTAGACGTCCTGATCCAATGGTTCGGCGTTACGCAGGCAATAAATTAACCGCCAGCACATCAGAAAATCCATGCCACCGTGGCCGCCATTGCGTTCCGCTTCGCGGCCCATGCGCTGCCACAGCGGGTGATCGTACTGCTGATACCAGGGCGTCATATCCATATCCC
>CAMLNG010000337.1 GCA_946481195.1 uncultured Chromatiaceae bacterium | reverse complement strand
AGGTTTTAGCCTGATTGAAGCTGAAGTTGTCAGCCCTGAATTCAGCCAGTTTTTATTCAGTGCAGTCGGGACGCCCTGGGGCTGGTTTAGCCGGCTCAGCTGGACCTATCAGGACTGGCTGAATTATCTGAGCACAGGACAGGTCCGTACCTGGGTGCTTTACAAGCAAGGTACACCGGCGGGTTTTATTGAATTGTGGCGCCACCCGGAAGATGAAAACAGTGTCGAGCTGAAGTTTTTCGGCATCATGCCGGCTTTTATCGGTCAGGGATTGGGCCCAAAGCTGGCAGTTGCGGCAATCGCGCTGGCACAGCAATGGAGCCCGGGCCGGGTCTGGCTGCACACTTGCAGCGACGATCATCCGGCTGCATTAAAGACCTACCGAAATGCCGGATTTGTGGTGGTGGGTGAAGAACAGGAAGAGGCGGCTTTACCGCCGGATTATGACAGCCTGGCGCTGGCGGCACCTTATATACAAAGCCGGCTGGCCCGTTTTAAACAAAACTGAATAAATTGTCGGATCAATTGGTTAGATCTGTTGTGATCCGACTGCAATCTGTCTACACTGGCTAAGATCCCAGTTTTGGAACAGTTGGCCCTTTTGGTCAACGCAGGCAATTTGGCCGTCACTCCAGCTGGGTGCTGCATTTACCCTGACAACAAAAGCAAAAAGGGGCCCCCATGCGTAAAGCATCCAGCCGCGGTTTTGGTTTCACTGCCATCGCAGTGCTCGTTATCCTGATGGCCTGCTCGGCTTTATTCACCAGTGCTGAAGCAGCCGTGCTGTTACTGACATAATTTCCGCGCTGACAACGCGCTTACATATGGTTATCTTTTCTGATGCATTTCGCGGTTTTCGCGTTTCTGCTCGGCATTTTTCTGCAATAACACATAGGTTGCTGCGTAACCACCTTGTGCTTTTAAGGCGGTATGACAAGCCAGCACCTGCGGTATTTGCTGTAACCATTTAAAGGTATAACTGCGCAGAATGGCCGGGTGTGGTTTGCTGTCACGGCCCATGCCGTGATGCACTAACAAAGTGCGGATTCCGCGCTGATGGCAATCCAGCACAAACTGGCTTAATGCCGAACGTGCTTCAACCAGTGATTTTCCTAACAACATCAGCGTGGCATCGACCTGGTATTTGCCTAACCGCAGGTTTTTATATACACCTTCCTGTACCCCATCTTTTTTGTAGGCAAGGATTTCGTCGGGTTTGACTAAATCCACATATTCCATACTCAGATAGTTAGGGTCGTATTCAGGTTCCAGCTCTGCCGCTTTGCGCCGGGCCAGCTGCGCCAGTGTCGGTGCTCCTGCGCCATTTTCGCCCGCTAAAACGTCGGTATCCAGTCGTTTGACACCAGACATTTCCTGTAAAAACATCTCTAATTCATCATTTGCCATTTTTGCTACTTCAGATCAGCAACGTGGAATACAGCGGATTATACGCGGCCGTTTGCACTCAGACCATGCAACAAAATGATTTTGGCTGGGTAAAAAGCCCAAATACCGCAACTGGCACCCGGAGGACTTTCAGCTAGACTGCAAAGATACTGTGACTACAACGTGGAGCGTGCTGATGTTATCACAACGGATTTATGAGAGTTTGCCGTATCTGTATTTGGGTCTTGGCCTCGCCATTTTGTGTTCGGTAAAAAATCCTTATGCGTTTTCGTCTGCTTTGTTGTTTATTCTGGCCGGGGCAGTGGTTTGGGTGGTGCGCTCAGAGCACAGGCGCATTCGTCATCGCCTGACGCCCCAGGTACATGGCGCGCTGCCGTTTTGGTGTTACGAAATGCTACCGTTCACTTATCTGACTTTAGGTTTGTCGCTACTGGTTTATAGTGAAAATTTACTGATGTATCCGTCAGCTGTAGTGTTGGCCGTGATCGGTTTTCAGGTGTGGATGATGCGGGCGTTACAACGCCGTCCGACGCATCAGATAACGGCAAAAAGGGTGTCAGGTTGAAGCTTGACAACAGGCCCGGTTTTCGCCGGGCCCGCCGTGATGGTTATTTACGGAAATCTACCGTGCTGTTGGCCACTGCACTGGTCATGCGGATCCAGGCTTGCAGATTCTGCTGCAGAGCTTCTGGGTCAATCTTATCCAGCGTATCGTTTGGTGTATGGTGGTAATCGAAATAATCAGAGCCATCCTGTTCCAGACTGACGACAGGCACCCCCAGCGCTTTTAACACTGAAACGTCTGGTCCGCCAAAGGCATCATTATTGCCGGGCTGGATTTGCAATGGCGCCAGTTGTTTTTGGATCTCGGCAGCAAATGGCAGTGATTTAGGGCCAAACTTGGTCGAGAATTGCCAGATCCGGCCTGCACCAAAATCTGATTCTGACGCTAACACATGCTTGTCCAGTTCATTCGCATGTTTTGCCGCATAGGCGCGGGCGCCGACTAAACCACCTTCCTCATTACCGTATAACACCACGCGGATTGTACGCTTTGGCTGGCCCTGTTGTTTGATAAGGGCTGCGGTGGCCATCACCAAACCGACACCTGCACCGTCATCCAGTGCGCCAGTGCCCTGATCCCATGAATCAAGGTGAGCACCGATCAACACTATTTCATCAGGCCGCTCTGAACCGGTAATTTCACCAATCACATTGTGGCTGACCGCATCTTCGGTTTGTTGGGTATCCAGCTGTAATTTAATCTTTGCCTCAGGCGCTTTCGCTAGGACTCGCGCCAGCTGTTGGGCGTCCGGTGCTGAAATCGCGACGGCGGGGATTTTAGTCACGGCGGGGTCGTAAGTCATTTTTCCGGTATGGGCAAAACGATTACTGCTGGTGCCGACCGAACGAATAATCAGAGCTTTGGCGCCAAGCCGGGCGGCTTCTACTGCGCCTTTGGCGCGGGCGCCAACAACTTTGCCATACTGAGAGCCTGCTTTGTCTTTAGTCATGGCTTTATTGATAAAGACAATTTTGCCTTGCACTTGGTCCGGCTTCGCTGCCATCAACTCTTCCAGGCTATTAAACATCACCAGGCTGGCATCAATGCCATTAGCCGGCGTGCCGACAGACCCGCCTAAAGCGGTCAGCACTAAGGCTTGCGGAAACGGCGACAAAATTTCCAGCCGGGCCTGACCGCGCTGCCAGTAAGGGGTGACAAACTCTTCGGTCCAGACTTTATCAAAACCCAGCGCCTGCAGATTTTTTGTCGCCCAGACTACAGATGCCCGATCACCCGGACTACCCGCCAGACGCGGGCCGACTTCGGTGGTCAGACTTTCGGTTAGCTGATAAGCAAGCTGTTCATTGAACGTTGTGGTTGCGGCGTGACTGCAGAACGGAGTCAGCAGCAGACTCAAAAATATTGGTTTTAGCACATTCATATAGTTCCCGGGATTTTCTGTGTGTTATCACGGTCAATCTAACATAGGGGCCAGAGTGACCAGAAGGGCAGCATGACCCGTTTCGCAGGGAATTAGTCGCAGTGTCGGCTGGCGAAAATATACAAAAGTTAACATTTTGTAGGTGTGCAATTGCTTTATTAGCACGGTATAATTTGGCAGCTTTAGAATCAGAGCCACGTCAAACAAGGCTTTCAGACCATTTTTTCCGAATTATCGATGCTTGCTCTTATGTTATATCTTTTAAATTAAAAGGCTTTGAAAGTTAATTAATTAGAAAAAATAAGCAACTATTTCCCAGAAATACTATTGTAAGCTGCGGCTTGCCTGTTAGATAATGAGACGTCTAGACATGCACGGTGAAAACAACATGAACTTACAAGATATGGTGAATAATTCAGCTAAAGCGGTCAAACTGCTGAAAGCTGTATCGAATGAGCGCCGGCTGTTAATCCTGTGCCATTTGCTGAGCGGTGAGTTATCCGTTGGTGAAATGAATGAAAAGTTGGGATTGAGTCAATCGGCTCTGTCACAACATCTGGCACTGTTACGGCGTAACAAGCTGGTGAAAACCCGTAAAGAAGCGCAAACAGTGTTTTATAGTATGAACAGTAAAGAAGCAGAAGCAGTGATTGGCTTAATGCATTCGTTATACTGCGCGAAGACCGCCTGATCAGCAGCTAACCAAAGTTATCCGCGCTAAATAAAAAAACCAGCTATCAGCTGGTTTTTTATTTTATGCAGTAAAACCAAAATGAACTTCAGGTTGTTACCGACTTGTCTTTTTGCGGAGCACTAGTCTTCGCAGATACAAAAAAACGCCTTTCGGCGTTTCTTTGTGAGCTAATCAATTAAGCAGCTGTTACCAATGCCTTAACGTGGGCATTTAAACGTGACTTATGACGAGCTGCTTTGTTTTTATGGATCAGACCTTTGTCTGCCATACGGTCCAGAACTGGAACCATTTTCTTGAACGCTTCTTGTGCGGCTACTGCATCAGTAGTTAACACTGCTGCGTAGGTTTTCTTAATGAAAGTACGCATCATTGAGCGCTGACTTGCGTTTTGCTGACGACGCTTTTCTGATTGAATAGCGCGTTTCTTAGCAGACTTAATGTTAGCCAAGGTAACACTCCTAAAAACTAAACC
>CAMLNG010000336.1 GCA_946481195.1 uncultured Chromatiaceae bacterium | reverse complement strand
AATTCCAGATCTTCAATCTGTTGGGTCAGCAGGCGAGAGCGGCGCAGCATCACTTCACCGGCCGATGTTAAAAAGGCTTTGCGCCCGACCACGTGCAGCAGCTCGACCCCAAGCTGGTTTTGTAACTTCGCTACGGCGTGGTTGAGGCTGGACTGACTTTTGTTCAATAATTCAGCGGCTTGCGCATAACCACCCGCATCTACAACTGCCTGCAGGATCCGCCATTGTTCCAGGGTCGATTTAGGGCGGTAGCGCATAAATTTCCTCTTTAGATCAGGCAGTTGCCACGATCACCGCACGCAGCGGCGCCGGGTAACCTTCAATGGTCTTACTATGATCAGTCGGGTCGAGAAAATCAACCAGACTTTCATTTTCCATCCAATCCGTTGTGCGTTGTTCGTCGAGGCTGGTCTGATTCAGGTCGACGACGCGGACATCGCTGAAACCAACCCGGGTCAGCCACAGTTCCAGTGCGGCGGTGCTTGGAATAAACCAGACGTTGCGCATTTTTGCGTAGCGGTCAGTCGGCACTAACACGGTTTGAGCATCTCCCGGTACCACCAGCGTTTCAAGCACCAGTTGACCGCCCGGCCGCAGCTGGTTTTTCAGCTGTTGCAGGAAGTCCAGTGGCGAGCGGCGGTGATACAGCACACCCATCGAAAATACCGTATCAAAGCTTTTCAGCTCCGGCATCTCATCAATGCCGATCGGCAACAAATGCACCGCCGGGTCGGGGTGAAAATGTTTAATCGCCTGGAACTGACAGAAAAACAACTGGCTGGGGTCGATGCCGACAACCAGTTCGGCACCGGCACCGCGCATGCGCCATAAATGATAACCACTGCCGCAGCCAACATCGAGCACGGTGCGGTGCTGCAGCGGGGCCAGATGGGGTAGTACCCGGTCCCATTTCCAGTCGCTGCGCCACTCGGTATCAATGTGCAGACCATGGATGTCAAAAGGGCCTTTACGCCAGGGCATTAGTTGCTCCAGTAACACTTCAAGGCGCTGGCGGGCGCCGTCTGAAAGCTCATTCGCAGCGCCTATAGCAACGGCGCTTTGCAGGTTCACTTCTGAGGTTTGCGTCTTTGGTAAATGCGCCAGTACTTTTTGCCATTGCTTAAAATCGCCGTGCAAAGCGTCTTTGTACCAATGGCTGAGCTGCGCCGGCAGTACATTCAGCCAGGGCGCCAGCTTAGTTTTGGCTATCAGCGCATAAAAATCATTAAACCACTGCATCCGCAGCTCCTTGTTGCATGGCGACGCCTTGCTTGACCGCTACCATCGAACAGAAATTAAAACACTGGAACCAGACTGTTGCGCTGGTAAAACCGGCCGCTTTAAATCTTTGCTGATGTTGCGCCAGCGTATCCGGCTTCATCACGTTTTCCAGCGCTGTGCGTTTTTGGCTGATTTCCAGTTCGGAATAACCGTTAGCCCGCTTAAAATCATGATGCAAATCAATGAGTAAATCATGTGTTACTGCATCTTCAAAAATGACTTTTTCCGACAGGATAAAAATCCCACCGGGCTTGAGCCCCTGGTAAATGCGCGCCACTAAGGCGTCACGGTCGGCTTTTGGCAAAAATTGCAGGGTAAAATTGCTGACGACCATCGCTGCATTTTCTATAGCAAGCTCGCGGATATCCCCGAGCTGTACCTCCAGCGGAACTTCGCTGCGAAACGCCTGCAGATGCAGCCTGCAGCGTTCGACCATCGCGGGGCTGTTGTCGACTGCAATAATTCTGCTGTTGCTATCACTGAGCTGACGCCGCATGGCCAGACTGGCTGCGCCAAGCGAACAACCTAAATCGTAATATTGGCTGTTATCTTGTTGATAACGCTGCGTCAGTTTGCCGATGGTCTGAATAATGGTCTGATAACCGGGTACTGAGCGCTGGATCATATCGGGAAAGACTTCGACGACATCGGCGTCGAAGCAGAAATCCTGCACCTGAGCCAGCGGCTCGGCATAAATTGCATCTTTTTGCGTCATGGGCTGCATCACAAAGCGGGATTAAGACTGGCTGAAACAGCGTGCATAGTAGCAAAATCCGCCCGGCTTGGGCAGGCTTTCAGAACAGCGTGTTTTGCGATGGCGCTAAATCGGCTGGCCAGGGCTGCAGCACCGGATGTGAAATTCCAGTCAGCGCTGCCAGCTCGCTGGCAAATTGCCGGGCTAATATAGGTGCGCTTTGGTTATCTTCGGTGTGGAAAAACGCATAGGGTGTTCGGCCTTCGTTCAGCCACTGCGCCATTTTATGCAGCCAGGGCTGATAAAAGGGCCGGTTGGCGGCCAGATCTGACACACCGATAAACCGGAACATTGGATTTGGCCCTAATGCGCAGACATGCACCGGCAATCTTGGTTTTTTTTGTTGTGCGTCCTGTAGTGCTGTACTTTGTGGCGGCTGCGCGAACAAAGCGCGGCTATCGAGGATCACGCGTTCACAACCGGTCTCGCGCAGCAACTGATGGAATTGCTGTTCAGCCGGACCTTTGGTAAAAAGCGCCGGATGCCGGACTTCCACTGCAACCGGGCTAAATTGGCGCAGTTGCTGTAAAAAACCAGAAAAATCCGCATCTGCTGTGACCAAATACTGGCCGCTTAACTGCAAATGGCACAAGCCAATCTGTGACTGTAGTGGCGCCATCAGGGCCTGCCACCGGCTTAACGCTTCAACGCGGGCAATGCCCCGTAACTGATGACTGATCAGCTTAGGGATTTTCAGCGTAAAGCGAAAATCGGTCGCCGCCTGACTTTGCCAGCGCAAAACGGTGGCTGGTGACGGATCAGCATAGAAAGTGGTATTGCCTTCTACTGCATTGAAATATCTGCTGTATTGGGCTAAAAAGTCAGAAGGGCTGCAGTGGTCATCAAACAGACTGCCCCGCCAATGTTCATGTGCCCACATCGGGCAACCAAGATAATACATCATAAAAAGTCTGGTCTGACCGACAGCACCTGATGAGAGTGAATTTTGTTAAAGCATATCATATTGCTGTTTTGTGTTTTGTTCTGCGGCTGGCTGCATGCGGCTGCCGAAGACCGCGCTCTGCAATCCGGCCGCCTTATCGTTGGCACGAACGCCGACATTTATCCTTATGTCTACCTTGATAATCAGCAACAACCAGTAGGTTTGTTGGTTGATTTATGGACACAACTGGCCAGTACTGCCGGTTTAAAGCTGGAACTGCAGATTTTAGATCGGACTGAATTAGCCCTTGCGCTGGAGCAGGGCAAGATAGACGTAGTGGCCGGGCTCAATCGCAGTGCAGAACGCGAAAAGCAGTATCTGCTGGGGCCGACGCTGGTGGATGTTTACAGCAATGTGTTTGTGCATCGCGACCTAAATAACGTCAATCAACTGGCGCAGTTAAAGCCCTATATCGTCGGCTCCCTGCGGCAGTCGGCAAATGGCACGGCACTGGCGCAGGCAGTACCAGGCGCAACTATCCGCGAATTTGCCTTACAGGACAGTCTGTACGATGCCGCTTTGCAGGGCGAGATTAAAGCCTTTACGGCACAAGACCGCTTGAGTCCGCGCTACAGCCGTTATAAAGAATTGCAGGAGCAGTTCCCGTTGTTTCGCAAATTACCGCTGCTGAAAATGGAACTGACCTATGCAGTGCAACGCGACCGGGCTGAATTATCCGAACACCTGCGGCGGGCTTTTACGGCGCTGCCTGCCGGTTTTACCGAAAAACTGGAACGCCGCTGGCTCAGTGGTATCAGCGATGAAAATACGGTGTTGGTGGCCATGGCCGAAGGCAATCCACCGCTGATGAACGTCACGCCGAATGGCTTGCCACAGGGCTTATTAGTTGATTTGTGGCAGTTATGGTCGGAACAGACCGGTATTCCGATTGCGATGGTGCCGGAAACAACCACACAGGGATTAAAGACCTTGCGTCAGGGCCGGGTCGATGCGCATATGGGGTATCCGATTGGGGCTCAAGCTCCGGTCGACGTCCGTCCGGTCTGGCCTGTCTATCGCTTAATGTCATCTTTTTACTACAGCAGTGCGAAGCAGTTAACCGCCTTGCAGCAGGTGAGTCAGCCGGTTGGGGTGTTTGCTGCTGCAGCCTATCTGGATAAATTGCGGCAGGATTTCCCAGCCCTGCAAATCCGCAGTTTTGAAAAACTGGAAGAAATGCTGCGGGCTTTTGAGCGCAACGAGATCGCCGGCTTTTTTATCTCGGATTTGGTGATGCAGCACCGGGTCTTGCAAACCAATGCCAATGCATATCAAAAGCTGGAACAGCCACGTTATCAAACCGAATTGCAGGTGTTAGTGGCTGAAGATGCCGGAAAGCTCGCTGAGCAATTGAAACAGGGATTTCAGGCGATCACCCAGGATCAGCTGGAATCGATTGAGAAACGCTGGCTGACACGGCCTGAAACTGGTTACTACAACAGTTTTCGCCAACAAGTGCCGTTGAGCGGGGAGACGCAACAGTGGCTGAAAGAACATCATGTGATCCGGGTCGGCGTGATGGCCAACTGGCCACCGATGGAGTTTGTTGATGC
>CAMLNG010000335.1 GCA_946481195.1 uncultured Chromatiaceae bacterium | reverse complement strand
CGTCGCGCCGTTGCAGGTCCTCGCCTGCAGCCGAATTCTGCTATCATAGCCGGCCATGCCTGATGTTCAGCGCTCGAGTAAGGCGAATTATGATCAACCATTTCCGTGTGTTAGGCGTCAAAGCCAGCGCCAGCGAAGATGAAATTAAAAAAGCCTATAAACGGCTGTCGAATAAATACCATCCGGACAAGCTGCTTGGCCTGTCTGAAGATGAAAAAGCAGCGGCCGCTCAGACGCTGCACCAGGTTAAACAGTCTTATGAAGTACTGTCTGACCCTAAAGCCAAAGCGGCTTTTATCAAAGATTTTAACAATGTCATTGTCACAGACCCCGCCGCAGCGATGAAAGAGCTGTGGGATCAGTTCTATTGAGGACGTTATGACGAAAAAACTGAATATCCAGAAAATCAATCAGCTTAAAACTGATGCTTACGAGAACATCGATTCTTATAACGACCCGGACACCCCCAAAGCGCTGGAACAGTTCTGCGGCAAAATCAAAGCAATTTTGCAGGCCGATCCGGAAATGCTTGAATCGGTGCCGGAATATCTGCCGGTCGCGCTGTATGGCCGGGTGAAATTCAGCAAAGAAGCCAAGTTGAAATGGGCCAAGTGGATCCAGACCGCGTCTATGCCAGCCTGGGACGAATTTAAAGTCACAGTAGCGTTTAATAATGCCGACCTGCCGCTGGTCAAAACCGTGCGTGATTATTCAGAAACGCTGCTGATTGAATCCTGTGCTGTGTTGTACCTGCTGGAACAACAAGGCAAAGCGCCGGCGCGCAGCCGAAGCGCCAGCAGTGAAGATCATGACGACGAACCATCTTACGACGAAGATGACGACGAGATGCGTGACGAAGCCGATGACGACTACAACGGCCGTGACGATGATCATGATGAAGACGAAGAAGGCTATGATGATGCCTTTGACGATATCCGCTTTAAAGGAGAAGGCCGCTGATGAATCAACTGATTGAAATTACTGTGGCCGAGATCAAAGAACTGGCCATTGTCGAACCGAAACAGGCCAGCAAAAAATTTGAGCTTATTGCCAATGAAATGTCTGATGAGCAGCTGGTCGAAGTCATTGAACAGATTGATATTGTTACGCTGACTCAAATTAACAGTCAGCATGATATTTCCTTTCCGTCCATTATTTCTGAGCTGATGACACCGGAAAAAATCCGCGACATCGTCTGTCAGCAGCCGCTGTACTGGGAAGAAAAAATCAAAAACAACGCCGAAGAGCTGAAACAGCATACTTTTGATTTTCTGACGTATTTAATCCGCACCCAGGACACCGAAGAAAAGCAAGCCGAGATCCTCGAATGTATCGCCGAAGATCCGGCCGGGCTGTTTTATCTGTCTATTCCGTTCATTGAACTCTATCGCGGCGAAGTGGTTGAAGATGAAGACTTTTATCAGGACATCCTGCATGAAGAAGAGCAGGACCTGGAAGAAGCCGTCAGCTACACCGAGCGGCATCTGAACGAAGAAGTGCATGGCCTGGGTTTTGACGACCCGCGCAGCCTGCTGGCCTTACTCCGTCAGTTAACCCCGCAAGTCGAACAGTCGATTAAAGCCTTGGTACGTAACGAAAATTCCGGTTGGGAAGGCATTATCAGTAAGTTTGCCACCGAACTGGTGATGCAGGCGAAAGAGAAGAACCAGGGCAGCGACGAATACGCTGAAGTAGACGAAATGTTCAGTTTCCTCGATTAAGGACTGCCGGATGCAATTAGTAGTACGTGACCAGGCACAAGGCCCGTTTCTGAGCAAAGTGCTGAACTTTGGCAAAGAGCAGCAGTTATTAACTGCTGCCGATATCACCGCGCTGAAAAGCAAAGCGGTGCTGATGAGCCTGAAGTTCGCAGACAAGTTTTACAACAAATACAAAATGCATTTGCTGGAGCAGGCGGCACACGATGTGGTCGGTGTGGTCAGCCTCGGCCTTGCCGAATTATCCGGCCATGACTTACAACGCGCGCTGGTGTTACTGCAAAGTACGGACGGCGTGATGAAGCCGTTCCAAAAAGGCTGGAGCATGCTGGTCACCGTCAGCCCGAAACAGCAAAACCGTAAATCGCTGTACGGCGATGTCGACGAGCAACTGCTCAGCGACATCTCAAGCCCGCCTGATGCAGAAGAATGGCACGGCTGGCAGTTGTACCAAAACGCTTTACTCGAATCTAACCGCCGCAATGCCATTCACCTGCTGAAACAACAGTTTTTTCAGCAACAACAAGTGGATCCATTTGAACACTTCAACCTTGAAGGCATGCTGGCCGAAGTGGTGATTTACCGGGTGATTTGTGGCCATGGCAAGGTGAAACAAGACCTGAAACAGCGTATCCGCCAGACCGAGATGCAGGAGCGCTGGTTCAGCACCGACTATCTGCAACTGCAGACAGAAGCAGCGCTGGCTGAATTGCCGGCCGGTATTGCTGAAGCTATCCGTGCCGACATCGGGCAAAACTTTGCACCCGCTATGTTAAAAACGCTGCAGTTTGCAGTGAAATACCGCGAAAAAGCCTTAGCCCAAGCCTCGCCGGAACAGCTGGATGCCTTTGAACACAAACAAGGCATGCAGAACCCGTTGTTAGGCTGGCCGCAGTATATTGAAATGTAAACAGCGACTCAGATAGCCCTGAGCCAGGTCTACTGCTGTGCTCCGGGCTTTTCCGCCAACAACACCCGGTTACGGCCGGTGGTTTTGGCCAAATATAAGGTTTTATCTGCCGCATCCAGCGCCGCCTGCGCTGAGGCAAAATCACTGCTCCCGGCGACACCAGCGCTGAACGTTACGGAAAACATCTGTTTATCTTCATTAAAAGCAATCTGACCAAACTGCGTCAGGATCTGCTGCATCACCTGTAATGCGGCCGCTGGTTCCGTATCCGGCATTAACACCAGAAACTCTTCGCCGCCATAGCGGCCAATCGCGTCACTTTTACGCAGCCGTTGTTGTAACAGTTGCGACAAAGACACTATCACCCTGTCGCCCACTGCATGACCAAACCGGTCATTAACCGACTTAAATTCATCGATATCCAGCATAATCAAACTGCAGTTTTGTTGTTTACGACCTGCCATTTCAAAGAGTTGTTGAGCCAACTCCTGAATGTAGCCATGGTTGTGCAGGCGCGTCAGACTGTCTTGCTTCATCAGCTGGCGCAGCTGGCGGCCACGCCGTACCCGGGCGTTCAGTTGTGCCAGTAAGGAGTCGCTGCTGATGTTTTTCGGGATCACATCGTCAGAACCCAACTCAACCAAATCATCTTTAATCAGGGCGCTTTGTTCCGCCGTCATAAACAGAATAGGTACCGCTTCATATTCCGGAATTTGGCGTAACAGCCTTGCCAGCTCGGCACCGTTATAATCTGGCAAATGGTAATCGAGGATAAATAAATCCGGGCTGTAGGCATCCAAAGCCCTGAGTAAATCCGCCGGATGCTCTACGCCACGAAATTCAAATCCATCCTGTTCGAGTAAGGCCTGATAATAACTGAGCACCGGCTGCTGATCGTCGACCATCAGAATGCGATAAGGCCTGGCATTTTCCATATCCAGCAAATGACGGATTTTTGCCACCAGTTCATTGATTTTCGGCGGTTTATTAAAAAATGCTGCCGCCTGATGCCGCACTGCCAGCATCCGAACTTCAAAGTTGTTTTCACTGGTCATAATGATGGCTTTGCTGCCGCGCTGATGCAAAGTACCAACCAGTTCAAAGACCTGCTGACGGCTGCCATCCGGCAGATTTAAATCGATGATGGCGACAACGGGTGTTTGCGCGGCCAGATATTGCTGTGCCGCCGCGAATGTTTTCACCCAATCCACGGCAAAACCAAATTCGGATAAATTGGTTTGCAGCACATAACCGTGGCTCTCGCTGTCTTCTAACAGCAGCACACGGTCCACCAGCACAGCTTTTTCTGCAGTGCCCGCGGCAGGCACGGCATTGTCAGGTGCTACCTGTGCTGTAGTCAGCGCAATCGCCTGCTCCAATGATGTCATCTTCTGCTGCAGCTTAACCTGTGCGCCGCTGAAACTGGCGGCATCACTGACTTCCTGTTGCAGGATCTGCAATAAATCCTCGGCTGCGGCAGAGACTTGTGGCAGACCAAAGGTGCCAGCAGCCCCTTTCATTACATGTAACCGGCTGGCAAGCTCATGACTACCGTAGCTGTTCCAGCGCCCCTGCAACTTCTGAAAAATTTCCACAATCTGGCTTAGTTGCTGCGGTAACCGGCTGCGATATTGCTGCGACAGTTCTGCAACTTTTGCCTTTAACTCATCTGACATAACAACCTTATCCGGCTTATATTCCGGCCGCTGCAACCTGATTCAGCATAGCGCCTGACTGCTTGACTCAGCAGCCAGTTTGTAAGACTAAAGCATCAGCGTCAACCAGAGCACCGTATAGTTTAAAAAGCGGCAGCAGCGATACTCACACAGCAGCGGCAACTTTTTGCCGTCACAGGCTGAAAAACCAGCAAAGCTTTGATACACTCAAAAGGTTTTTCGCCCTCAG
>CAMLNG010000334.1 GCA_946481195.1 uncultured Chromatiaceae bacterium | reverse complement strand
GCGTTGGTACAACGAGATTTTCAGCTGGATGAAACAGCATACAGCGAAGTAGTCAGTAAATTTGACAGTGAAAGCCCGCCACGCGCGGGCTTTGTTGTTTTTACGCACAAAGATGGTGCGTAAATCGGGAAAAAGTTACAAATTATGGCGTTAACGTTGCAATTAGAAAACGCTTGTATAATCTAATATCTGGATATGTTTCACCTCTCGAAACAAACCCTGACATAAGGATATGTGGATATGCGTTTCACCACGAAAATCAGGCTGATTAGCCTTGTCACTGCGTTATTACCGCTGATTGTTGCCACCCTCATTGTTACTTTTCTCGCCCGGACTGAATTGTTCAGTCAGGCTGAAGCCAAGCTCACTGCGGTAAGAGAAATCAAACAACGCCAAATCGAAGCCATGTTTGGCGATTTTGCAGCCGGCCTGCAAACCATCAGTGCAGTGGTACAGGCAGACTTGAAGCCTGCGCAACCACTGGCACTGCATGATTCGCTTGAAGCCATCGGCAAAACGCTCGGTTTTTATGACGTCTTTGTGATTGCCCCAGACGGATTGGTGATTTACAGCGCCGCTCGTGAAGCTGATTTTCAAACCAATCTGATTAATGGCCCTTATGCCGGTTCGAACCTGGCTAAAGTTTTTCAGCGCGCCAGAACATTGTCAGGCCAACCTGTGCTGGAGGACTTTCAACCTTATGCGCCATCAAAAGGCGAGCCGGCCGCATTTATGGCGAAAAGCCTACTGCTGGATAATCAACAATATGTAGTGGCTGTGCAGCTCTCTATCGACAAAATAAACGCTGTGATGCAGGTGCGCGAGGGGATGGGGCATTCCGGTGAGAGCTATCTGGTAGGGCCGGACCAACGGATGCGATCGGATTCTTATCTGGATCCAAAGAACCGCACTGTCAAAGCATCATTTGCCGGCGCTGTCAGTACGCATGGTGTGGCCACTGAAGCTGCGCAGGCCGCACTTAAAGGCCAGTCGGGTCTGGCATATATCTCTGATTACAATAGCAATCCGGTGGTGTCAGCCTATGCGCCGGTCGACGTTCTGGGACTACAATGGGCCTTGCTGGCAGAAATTGATGTCGCTGAAATTGCTGCACCGGCACAGCGCATGCTTTGGATTGGGCTGATTGTCATTGCCGTGGCCATTGCCGCCGCGGTGCTGGTGGCGCGTCTGGTGACCGGCTTTGTGCTGAACCCATTAGGCGGAGAGCCGGCCGAAATGGTGCACTTGACCAGTGTTATTGCTAAAGGTGATTTAACCATGTCGCTGCAGGCAAAAACTGCGTCCAGTCTGATGGGCTGGCTTGGCCGGATGCAGCAACAGCTGCGGCAAATTGTCAGCCAGCTGGTCGGGGTTGGTCACGCATTAGAAATGGCTGCCGCGCAAAACTCGGCCGCTATCACACAGGCAGATGGCAGTCTGCAATTGCAAGCGCGTGAAACTGAAATGCTGGCAACTGCGGTAGAGGAAATGAGTTATGCAGCGGCTGAGATAGGCAGTAACACTGTCAAAGCGGCTGATGAGGTCAACGGCTGCCAGCACAGTGCGACAGAACTGAATCAGACGATAGTGCATGTCAGCCAAAGTCTGGATCAGACGCTGTCTGCCTTTAGCCAGATGCGGGGGCAGGTGGGTCAACTCGACCAGGACAGTCAGAAAATTGCCTCAGTCGTTGTGGTGATCACCGCCATCGCGGACCAAACCAATCTGCTGGCATTAAATGCGGCGATTGAAGCCGCACGTGCCGGTGAGCAGGGCCGGGGTTTTGCCGTAGTCGCTGACGAGGTACGCCAGCTGGCCGGGAAAGTACAACTGGCTACCCGGGACATCGCTTTGGTGATCCAAGGGATTTTACAAATCTCGGCCAGTCTGTCTGGTAGTAGCGATCATTGTGCACAAATTGCCGATGCGGCTAAGTCGGAAGCGGAGCAAATGTTAGGACAGGTCGGTCAAATTAATCTGCGGCTGACTTCGCTAAAAAGTTTGATGGCACAAACCGCTACCGCAGCTGAAGAACAGACCAGTGTCAGCGCGACTTTAGCGCGTAGTGTATCGAGCTTAAGTGCGGCGGCGGAAGAAAACAGCACTGCGATCAGTGAAGTTGCACATAACACCCAAAGTCTGCTGGGGCTTGCGAACGAATTAGGCCTGACCGTCGGACAGTTTAAAGTATGAAAATGAGCAGCTTTGCTGCGGTGCGGCAATATTGTCTGGCGCAAGCGGTCAGTTGTGAGGACTTTCCGTTTGGGCCTGACATCTATGTCTACAAAACACATGGCAAAGTGTTTGCGATTTTAACGGAAAAAGACGGCGTGGCGCGGGTCAATCTCAAAGCGGACCCGACTGAAGCCCTGATGCTGCGGCAGATGTTCAGCGCTGTCACGCCGGGTTATCACATGAACAAAAAACACTGGAATACATTGTTATTGGACGGCTCAGTGCCTGATGCAGAAGTGCAGCGGCAGATTGAGCAGTCCTGGCGGCTGGTGCAGCCAAAACGGCGGCGGGCGCGCGCCGAACAACCGGTTTAGTCTTGTTTCAGGAAGAGTTGCTGGCGGATAAACAGCTGTTCAATCTCAGTGCGGGCCCAGGGCGTTTTGCGCAAAAACTTTAAGCTGGAACTGACGCTGGGATCCTTGGTGAAGCAATTCAGTTTCACCAGCTTCGCCAGCCCGCTAAAGCCGCCGTTATGGGCCAGCAATAGTTCGAGAATTTGTTGTAAGGTAAAGCCGTGTAACGGATTTTTCGGTTGTGCGGTTTGCATTATTGTCCCTTCGACGGCGTTGCTGCCACTGGCGGTTTGTTGTCAGTGTTTTGTGGCGCAGGTTGTGGTGACGGCAGGTGTTGGACCGGGATCTGCGGACGTTGCCCAACAGGTGCAAACAAAGATCGCCAAATACCGCCAAGTTTTTCATCTTCACTGCCGATGGCCAGGCTTGAACCTGGCAACAATGGACTTGGTGCCGCCAGACCTTCTACTTTTAAGCCATCGATTTGCCAATAAATCCGGCTTTCCCTGAGTAGTTGCACCGGCTCTGCTGCCTGCGGATCTATTAAAGCAACCTGGTAGATAAAGGAGCTGAACGGACCGGCCGGGCCAGCTTCGCGTACCGCACTTGCCCACAAGACATTGGATTCCAGATACAGCTCTGCGATATCACGCTGAAAAGGTTCAGCTTGATCAGGTTGCGGTGCCAGTACCGGTAAGCGGGTCGGGGACCACTGGATTTGGCCGGCTGCAATATCAAAATCACCGTGGACCAGAGCGCCGCGTTTTTGCTCTCCACCGCGTTCCCCAAGAACCAACAAATAGCGGTTTGCTGCTTTCTGCGCACAGACCAGACCTTCAAACTGATCTCCCTGTTGCTGCGGTCCATTGTCCGCTGTTACAGGTAATGGATAACTGGCCAGCACTCTTGCGTAACTGGTTTGCAGTAACTGAATATGAAACAGGCGGCCGAACTCACCTTGCCAGCTACCGGATTCGGCAATTAAAAATTCGTTGGGGCGGCCTGGCAAAGCGCAGACGCTTTCCAAATCATTCGACATTTGTGCTTCTGGCCAGTTACTGACCGTCAGTGGCTGGAAACGAGGCGCTTTATCTGCAAAGACCTGCAACACTCCCAATCTGTCGCCAGGGTTCGATATCTTTTTGTCTTGCACCGTCAGGTAGCGGTCGGTATCCATTTGTGCCATACCGCTAATCCCAGGCAGCGCAGGCTGCTGCTGAGTACGGCTCAAAGTAAACCAACGTGGGTCCAGCGGCTGCTGAAACAGCAGCGGTGCCATTTTCAGGAAATGCCGGGCATTGACTTCGCACTGAACATTATCCGGGTAATGTTGCTTCCAGGGGTCATTCACCAGATACAGCGTCTGTCCATGCACTGCGACGCCTTCTAATGCAGTCTGCACCACCCGTTCATAGACGGGACACAAGCCTGAATTATCAGTAGCAACATAAAATTGCAGCGGCTGCACAAAAGGTTTTACGCGGTTGGTTAAATCAAAGACCCAAAGCTCGTCGTCATTGCGGGCTGCGGCGATCAAATAACCGGGATGGCCAGGTACCGGGCTTGGCATAAAATCGAGGTCATTAATTGGATGACCGCGGTCGTCCAGTTCCGGCAGGGTCAGATTGGCATCTATCACCTTGACGAAGTTATCTCGGGTCCAGAAATCTGCAGTCAGGCGGGTTTTAAAGATCGCCGGTAATCCCGCCATATTCTTTTCAAGGCCCAGATACAAATTCTGGTGATCATCAATAGCCAGACCTTCTATACCGTCATTGGGCAAATTACCGACATTGGCTTCGGCCGGGAACTGAACCGGCCGCACTGCGGTAATTTCAGCCCGGGTTAAAGCGGCATCTGTGCTGATTTTCAGCAATAAAGTCGGGTAGGTCGTTGAATTGGTTTGGGCAAACTTACGGGCACATACCGGACTCAATTGTGCCCGGCTGGCGTCTTCGGTCACAGTGATTAAAGTTTGGGCATCCAGACGGTCCCAGGTCAGGGCTTCTAAAT
>CAMLNG010000333.1 GCA_946481195.1 uncultured Chromatiaceae bacterium | reverse complement strand
TGTTTACCGATGGCGCTTAATACCGCGCAAGAATTGGCATCAAAGCCCATGTCAGAATGCACATAACCGATGTCGCGGATAGTGCTGCGGGTCAGTTCTTCAATATCGACCCAGGCAGAAGTTGTGATTTCGCCGCCAACCAGCACCATGCCGGTTTTGACGAAGGTTTCACAGGCGACACGGGCTTTTGGGTCCTGTTCCAGGATGGCATCCAACACCGCATCAGAGATTTGGTCGGCGATTTTATCCGGATGTCCTTCAGAAACTGACTCAGAGGTAAAAATGTGTTGTGCCATTCTAACTTATTCCAATGGGTTGGTTGTTAAAGCGCCAGGCGCCGGAAAATTGGGCTGCGTATTCTAGAGAAACAAATGGCAGTTTGCCATAGTTTTTTGCCGCCCGGACGTCTTTCTATCTGTTTTCCAAACAGGACAGTACGCTGTATCGGATGAACGGATCAAAACTTAAGGCAAACAGCATGGATCCGGTTTTATTCATTGCCAAGGGGGGCATGGTCTGGGAAAATAACTGTGAACCGATGCGACGCGTAAAATAAATTTGCCTGTTTATTAAAAAACACCATGACGCCACCCGAAGCGATGCAGGCAACATAAAAACCCACTTGGATATGATTCCGATAATTCAGTAGCAGGAGTGACAATGCTGTCCCGCAAACAACTCGCCAACGCCATCCGTGCTTTAAGTATGGATGCAGTGCAAAAAGCCAAATCAGGCCACCCGGGCGCCCCAATGGGCATGGCGGATATCGCCGAAGTTTTATGGCGTGATTTTTTAAAGCACAATCCGCAGGACCCGCAATGGGCTAACCGTGACCGGTTTGTGCTGTCCAATGGCCATGGCTCAATGTTGTTGTATTCGCTGTTACATTTATCCGGTTATGACCTGTCCATCGACGATTTAAAACAATTCCGTCAATTACATTCACGCACACCGGGTCATCCGGAATATGGTTATGCACCAGGCGTGGAAACCACCACAGGCCCGTTGGGGCAGGGCATCACCAATGCGGTGGGCATGGCGATTGCCGAAAAAGCGCTGGCGGCACAATTTAACCAGCCTGGCCATGCCATTATCGACCACTACACCTATGCATTTCTCGGCGATGGCTGCCTGATGGAAGGTATTTCGCATGAAGCCTGCTCACTGGCCGGCACCTTAGGTCTTGGTAAACTTATCGCATTCTGGGATGACAATGGCATCTCGATTGACGGCCATGTCGAAGGCTGGTTCACCGACAACACCCCGGCGCGGTTTGAAGCCTATGGCTGGCATGTGATTGCCGGCGTTGACGGCCACGATGCACAAGCAGTGGCTGCGGCCATTCAGGCGGCACAGGCCGAAACCAGCAAACCAACATTAATTTGCTGCAAAACCATCATCGGTTACGGTTCACCAAATAAATCCGGCAGCCATGATTGTCATGGTGCACCACTGGGCGATGCAGAAATTGCCGCTTCGCGCGAATTCCTGCAATGGCCGCATGCGCCATTTGAAGTACCGGCCGACATTTACGCCGCCTGGGATGGTAAAACCAAAGGTAACACTTTACAGCACAGCTGGAATGAGCAGTTTGCCGCTTATGCAGCAGCACACCCGGAACTGGCGGCAGAGTTAAAACGCCGGTTAAGTGGTGAATTGCCTGCCAACTGGAAAGCAGATTCAGACGCTTATATCGCTAAATTACAGGCTGCACCTGCTGCGATCGCCAGCCGTAAGGCCTCACAAAATGCATTAAATGCCTATGGCCCGTTATTGCCTGAATTGCTCGGTGGCTCTGCCGACCTGGCCGGTTCTAACCTGACTATCTGGTCTGGTTCTAAGGGTATCAGTGCAGAAGATGCCAGCGGCAACTATCTGTACTATGGCGTCCGCGAATTCGGCATGTCGGCCATCATGAATGGTATAGCTCTGCACGGTGGTTTTGTGCCATATGGTGCGACTTTCCTGATGTTTATGGAATATGCCCGCAACGCGGTGCGGATGGCGGCCCTGATGAAACAGCGGGTTATTTTTGTCTATACCCACGATTCGATTGGCCTGGGTGAAGATGGCCCGACGCACCAGCCGGTTGAACAACTGGCTTCACTGCGCGTGACACCGAATCTGATGAACTGGCGCCCTTGTGATCAGGTTGAATCAGCGGTGGCCTGGCAGGCGGCGATTGAACGTACCGAAGGCCCGACTACATTGATTTTCACCCGGCAGAATCTGGTGCAACAAGCCCGGACCGAGGAGCAGGTTGCAGCTATCCGCCGCGGCGGTTATGTGCTGAAAGACTGCGCCGGTACGCCAGATTTAATCATTATCGCAACTGGCTCTGAAGTTGAGCTGGCAGTGCAAGCTGCGGCAAATCTTAACGATGCCGGGCATAAGGTCCGTGTAGTGTCGATGCCGTCTACGGATGTATTTGACGCGCAGGATGCAGCTTACCGCGAAGCGGTGTTACCTGCTGCTGTGACTAAACGTGTTGCGGTAGAAGCCTGTATCGTCGACAGCTGGTACAAATATGTTGGCCTCAATGGCAAAATTATCGGTATGACCAGTTTTGGTGAATCAGCGCCGGCTGAGCAGTTGTTTGAATACTTCGGTATCACTACTGCCGCTGTGGTCGAAGCTGCTGAACAGCTACTGGCATAAGTGGTAATTTGAATGCAAAAGGGGCCTGGCGCCCCTTTTGTTTAACTTCGTGACAGGTCAGACAGGTAACAGCGCTCATGACAATCCGGATCGCGATCAATGGGTTTGGCCGAATCGGCCGCAGTATTGTCCGCGCCATTTTCGAACAGCAATTACAAGATGAAGTGCAGGTCGTGGCCATTAATGAACTGGCTGAAGCCCGCGGTATTGCGCATTTATTAAAATATGATTCCAGCCATGGCCGGTTTGCGACAGAAGTCACTTTACAGGGCGAACAGTTAATCGTCGGTGGGCAGAGTATCCAACTGCTACATCAGCCAGATCCGGCTTTATTGCCCTGGCAACAACTGCAGGTTGATTTGGTACTGGAATGTACCGGCGTGTTTGGCAGCCGCGCTGATGCGATGAAACATCTGGAAGCCGGCGCCGGCAAGGTGTTGTTTTCGCATCCGGCCGGAGCTGATATCGACGCGACAGTAATTTATGGTGTCAACCATCAGCAATTGAATGCAACGATGCGGGTGGTTTCTGCCGGCTCCTGCACCACTAACTGCATCGTGCCGGTCCTCAGTGTGCTGGATAAAACCTTTGGTGTGGAAAGCGGTACAATCACTACTATTCACGCCTCGATGCATGATCAGCAGGTGATAGACGCTTATCATCCGGATTTACGTCGCACCCGGGCTGCCAGCGAGTCTATTATTCCGGTTGATACCAAACTCGCCCGCGGCATTGAACGCATCATGCCGCACCTGGCCGGCCGCTTTGAAGCCATTGCGGTCAGGGTGCCCACACTCAATGTGACGGCGATGGATTTATCCGTGACCTTACATCAGGACGTCACGGTAGAAGCGGTGAATAGCGCGCTGCAACAGGCGCGACCGGATTTACCCGGCATTCTGGATTACACCGAGGAACCTTTAGTGTCGGTGGATTTCAACCATGACCCGCACTCCTGCATTGTCGATGGCTCGCAAACCCGGGTCAGCCACAAACGGCTAGTGAAGTGTCTGGTCTGGTGTGATAACGAATGGGGTTTTGCCAACCGGATGATCGACACTGCCCGCGCCATGATGCAGGCGAAATAACCGAATTTCAGTAATCAAATCAACAGAAGGAGATGGACATGTCCGTGATTAAAATGGCTGATTTAGATTTAGCCGGCAAACGCGTGCTGATCCGCGAAGATTTAAACGTCCCGGTAAAAAACGGTGTAGTGACATCAGATGCTCGTTTACGTGCGGCACTGCCAACCATCGAACTGGCCTTACATAAAGGCGCTAAAGTGATGGTGTGTTCTCACTTAGGCCGGCCGGAAGAGGGCGTATATGCTGAAGAATTTTCAATGCAGCCAGTGGTTGATTACCTTAAAGGTGCGTTAAAAGCGCCGGTGCGGCTGGCAAAAGACTATTTGCAGGGCATTGAAGTTGCCGCTGGCGAAGTGGTGGTATTCGAGAATGTGCGCTTTAACAAAGGCGAAGGCAAAAACGACGAGACTTTGTCCAAACAGTTAGCAGCACTTTGTGATGTATTTGTGATGGATGCTTTTGGCACTGCACACCGGGCGCAGGCAACTACACACGGTGTGGCAAAATTTGCACCTGTCGCTTGTGCCGGCCCGCTATTGGCAGCTGAACTTGAGGCACTGGCTGCCGCGCTGAAAAATCCGAAGCGGCCACTGGTGGCAATTGTTGGCGGGTCTAAAGTTTCGACTAAACTCACTGTACTGGAGTCGTTGTCAGGCATCGTCGACCAGCTCGTTGTCGGTGGCGGCATTGCCAATACCTTTATTGCGGCAACAGGCGCGACAGTTGGTAAATCTTTATATGAAGCTGATTTAATTCCGGAAGCCCAGCGCCTGATCGCTGCTGCAAAAGCCAATG
>CAMLNG010000332.1 GCA_946481195.1 uncultured Chromatiaceae bacterium | reverse complement strand
TCTACCCGACGGAGCCCGGCACACCGAATTACACGCTGTTTCAACCACGCGTCAAAGCCGCCCGCATCACGCTGGACCCGCAGTTTTATCCGGGGAAAGTAATTGAAATCAAACAGAAACTGAGCGGCAAGCTGCTTTGGAATCAACAAGCGCTGCCATCACCTTTTGTGTCCCATCAGGCGCTGGTACAAGGTGGTGTGTTGGAGTTAAGTGCCAAGGATTAATCGACACTCTCCTGCCGCTTCAGCCCGCTTTTTCATATCGCTATAGGCGATCTGAATCAATTGCAATAAAGCTGCCGCATCAACTGGCTCACCCGGCTTTAACTTCACATGGCGCATAAATTTGCCTGTACCCTGCAACAGCCCTTGCGGGTCTGGCAATAAAGCGCCAAGGAAAAAGCCGACATTCACGTGGGCTGTAAACACATTCACTTCAGCAAATGCCGCTGTGCCGACACAAGCGGTCGGATGATGGTCATGCAGCAACTCCAGCACATCAGGCCCACACTGGCGCATTACGCTAAACCAGTGCCGGGCCATGTCAGCAAGCGCTGCCGGTTTTGCCGCAAACCAGTCGTCGATAGCCGGTTGATGCGGCACCGCGTCGGGGAACAGCATCAGGCGGCTGGGTTTTTCGGGCTGTGGCTGCATGTTTTATAACTCAATCCGCAAGCTGGTTAAGGCGTAATCTTATAAATCACATTGACGGTTTTGGAGATTTCAATGGATTGCGGGATAAAGACCTGCTGCGCTCCAGCCGCCCGATCAGCCATCATAGCGCTGCTGACCATACCACTTTCACCAGCGGCAAAAGTGGCAAAAAACCGGTCAAAAGAGCCATTGTCGTTGAAGGCAAAAACACTATGGATTTTCACGCCCAGGCCTTCAGCCATTTGTTCAGCTTTTTGCTTCGCTTGCGCAGCTGCCGCGGCAATTAATGCCGTTTCAATGTTGCTTCTGTCACTGGTATCAAAACTGGTGCTGAGATCATGAACATAATCAGTTGCATAGAGTTGAGTCATTAAATCCGGATACTTTTTTAAATCCACCAGGGTAATGTCAAAACGCCGGTTCAGATCGTAACCCAGTACATCGAGTTCATTGTACTGCTCGTCTCTTTTACGTTTTGCGGTTTTTTCCAGCTCAAAAGCACTGATTTGGCTGTCAGTAACGCCATTGGCTTTGAGCAGCGCCAGCACTTTACTGCTGGCCTGTGCTAACTGAGCTTGGGCGACGTCGCTGCTTGCATGAAAAGTACTGATGCGGAAACTCAGTTTGGCACTGTCCGGCGCCACTTGTTTGCTGCTTTGGCCAGTGACGGCGACAAAAGGGAAATCCGGTAAGGTCGAAGCGCTGCTAAAAAACGCGCACAGCGCCATGACTAACACACAATAAAATTTCATAGCATAGAGTCCTGTAAAAATCTGCCCTGTCTGGCCTTTTGCACTGACAATGCCCTGCTTACAAAGTTGCATCGTTGTTTTACAAGGCCATGACCCGTCGAGAAAAAACAAAGCCGCCTGATGGCGGCCTTGCTCAAAGCATAGCAAAGGCTTAACGCGAACCCGGCTTTCTGCCTGTTTGTGGTTTGGCCGAAGGCTTTTTCCCACCGATAGGTGCTGTTGGCGCAGGCTTAGCGCGACGTGGCGCTTTTGGTTTCTCAGCATTGCCAACGGCAATCACGGTTTCGCTGGCTTTGTTGGCGCGGCCTGTTACCACTTTCTTCGAAATGCTTTTTAGCAAAGAGCCGCGGTTGCTGACTTCAAAGCCTGGTTTGACGATGCGGCTGATTTTGCTGCCGATCAGTTTCTGGATGCGCTCTAATGTCAGCTCTTCTTCGCGGCTGACAAAAGAGATGGCGTTACCGGCAGCGCCGGCACGGCCAGTACGGCCAATGCGGTGAACATAATCTTCCGGCAAATACGGCAGATTGAAGTTGACCACATAATCCAGGCCCTGAATATCCAGGCCCCGCGCCGCCACTTCAGTAGCGATTAACACCTGCAGTTTGGCCGATTTAAAATCAGCGATAGCACGGCGACGGGCGCCCTGGCTTTTATCGCCATGACACACTGCGGCGTTGATGCTGCGCTGTTGTAATCCGGCTAATAAGCGGTCGGCCTGATCTTTGGTACTGGTAAAGACCAGAACCTGAAACCAGTTGTGCTCTTCCAGCAAAGTTTCAAACAATTCGATTTTGCGGCTTTCTTCCACCTCATACACCACGTGGTGCACGGTGTCGGCGGTGCTGTTGACCTTAGTCACTTTGATTTGCTGGTGGTTACGCAGGATTTTGTGCGACAGCTCGTTGACTGCAGGGGATGTGGTTGCAGAGAACAACATGGTCTGGCGTTTGGTCGCGGTCAGTTGCAGCAATTTCAGCACGTCGGCGCTAAAACCCATGTCCAGCATGCGGTCGGCTTCGTCCAGCACAACAAATTCAACGTCGGATAAAATCACATTGCCCAGCGTTAGATGCTCTAACAGCCGGCCTGGGGTACTGATCACAATATCGACACCGGCGTTGAGTTTGGCGGCCTGACCGCCCAGTTTGACGCCACCGTAAAGTGCTGTGGCCTTCAGCGGCAGATACTTGGCATAGGCTGCGACATTGTCAGCGATTTGTTCGGCCAGCTCGCGGGTTGGCGTCAGAATTAACGTGCGTGGGCGTTTTTCTGTTGTTGCTTTTGGTGTGTCCAGCATGCGCTGCAGGATAGGTACGGCAAAAGCGGCCGTTTTGCCGGTACCGGTTTGGGCTGTGACCTGTAAGTCTTTGCCACGACGCGCCGGCACTATTGCCTGCGCCTGTACCGGCGTCATTTCGCTGTAGCCACAGTCCACCAGGCCCCGATGTAAGTCGACAGCCAAATCTAAAGATGAAAATTGCATAAAAACCTCGGTGGAAAGCGACCATCAAAAAAGAGCGGCGGAATATACAGCATTTTCGCCCCGACGCAGAGCATTGTTTGCATTTTGTGCAATTTGGCTTGGTTACTCAGCCGATTCGCGTGGCTGGTGCTGGCAAGCACGGGCCAGAATTTCGACATAAAAACCAGCCAGTTGCTGTTCCAGTGCCGCATCAATGCGTTTGTTAATTTCTGAGGTGAAGATTTTTTCTGCAGCATCTTCAGTCGCGCCAAAGCGGCAATCAAAAGTCCAGTAGTCCATGCCAGCCGGTAATTGTTTACGTCGCTCGCGGTTTAAGTATTTTTTGATTTCGTGTTTGACGGCGTCAGCGACGCGGGCTGGCTGAATTTTTGGGTGCGTAAAGGAGAAGTTTTTTTTCATCGGAGTTCCTACAGAGGGGCAATCATCGCAAGGCTTTGCAGCCACAGCCCTCTATTCTACACCGAATCACCGTTTCATTCTGCAAAATCCGCGAAATCAGCCAGTTTCGCCACTGATGGCGCAGACTTGCCGCAGCTATTGGCAAAGACAGAGCTGCCACGCTGCCGCAGCGTGACAGCTTTTGTTAGTGCCTGCTGGCGCGGTCAAACCGGCCGCAATTGCTCTGCCAGCGAGCGGGTTTTCTCAGTTTCAACCTCGCCGGTATGCTTGGTCGATTTACGCTCGATCAGCAGCAACTGGCATTCCTCAGTCGCAACCGGATTGTGCCGCACGCCTTTTGGCACAATAAACATCTCGCCAGCGTTTAACACAACACTGTCGTGCTCCATTTCAATTTTCAGCTGGCCTTTGAGCACTAAAAACATTTCATCTTCATCAGCATGGCTATGCCAGGCCAGGGAGCCCTGCACTTTTGCCACTTTAATGTAGGCGTCATCTACTTCACCAATCACACGCGGCGACCAATATTCAGTCAGACCGGCGGCAATGGCAGCCGGTGCTATGGCTTGCGCTTTGGGCCAGCGGCGCGTCAGAGTCTGCGTCAGCCGGTCGAGATTCTGCTCATTCGCAGGCTCAACAATATGCCGCACGGCCTGTGCTACATCAGCATCATCAAACACCTGCAGCCAGCGAAGGTCTGTTTTATCTTCCAGCGGCGTCAGCTCGACGGTTAAAGTGAAAAACGGCGCACAGTCATGACGGATGACGATTTTACGGTTGGGTTCAAGCTCGGCAAAACCACTGCGGTTTGGATATTTCTGGCCATCCGGCCCCTGCATCACAAAATGCCAGCGTCCGCCGGCGGTAAATTCAAACAGCTCAAAGTGGTTAGTAAAACCAGCCGGCCCCCACCAGGCGGCCAATTGTTCGGCTGAGGCAAAAGCACCATAGATAGCAGCCGGCGAAAACGGCAGGATGCGGCTGGTGCTAAAAGTGTTGGTGGTGTTGGTTTCAGGCATGGTTAGGCTCCGTGCTCAATAAACAGGATTCAGGTAGACAGCTTTCAGGCAGCCGCTGCTGTTTTGGCGCTAAGCACCGGCCATTGTTGCCAGCTGCCGACCGCAAACAAAGTGCCCATCAACAAGCAAATGCCGGAACTGACCAGCCAGAACAACAGGCTATTCTCAGGAAACAACGGCATCAACGAGACAAATGCCAGGCCCCGGATCAACAAGATACTGCTTATCAACACTAACGCCAACCGCGT
>CAMLNG010000331.1 GCA_946481195.1 uncultured Chromatiaceae bacterium | reverse complement strand
CGAATAAACCTCTTGGCTTTAATAGCGGATTTTTCAGAGGTTCACACTAAAAGAGCGCGGCGCACCTGACAAGCGGATTGTCGGCAATGCCGGTCCAACAGCTGATTTTGCCGGTTAAAACGCGCTTAGATTTTGTCCTGCAGCGGCCGGCAACGTTCAACGTAGCGCAGAAAAACCATTAAAGGCAACAACAGCAGGCCAAGCACAAAAGTCACGGTGAGACAAAACAGCGTGAAGCTAAACCAACCTTGTGCCGGAGTGACACCAAGACCAAAGACTACCGCAAGCGTTAATAATTGATGGACAGGGACTGACAGCCACAACGAATAACAGTGCCGGGGTGCCAAACTGCGGCTTAGCAGGTACCAATATAAAGTGCCGCCACCTAATAAGGTACAGCCGAGTAGAAAACCAAAAAAAAGATCCACCGCACCTCCGTGCCGCCGGCCTGTTCAGGCGCCACAAAAACAAACCCCGGTGCTACACCGGGGCTCAGTCAGCCAATTAAGCTGGCTGTTGATTCCAGAAATCATCGGCTTCAAACAGCTGATACAGTTGTTCAGCTCTGTTGATCAGCAGTTTCACATAGTCAGCGCCGGTCTGGTCCTGCACGCCGGCTTCCATCAGCTGCTGCGCCTGCATTTGCCAGCGGAAAGAAAAGGCACGCAAAGCATCCCGGGCATTGGCGGCACCACTGAACGCCATCACATCTGTCGGCAAATCACCGGTAATGGCCCAGTAACTTTTCCGATCAATGCCGTTAATTTTCCAGATGGCAACGAAAGGTGGCAAATAACGCGAGTCCTGCACGGCGACAGTATCCATCACTACGCCTTGCTCGGCTAAAAATAAATTGGCTTTCTGGAACTGGGCGCGGACCCATTCGCTGGTTTGCTGCTCGGTCATTGGCTCGGCAGCTTGTTGTTGCTTGTCCATACTACTTACCTGCAAAAAATCTGAAACCGCACTTTATGACAGCAAGGCGGATTACGCAACCTTCAACAAAAATTGTCGACAATCTACTGGAATGACCAGATGAATTAATTTGGATTTGATAGCACAAGCCTTGCCGAAGTGATAAATTCCGCCGCGAAAAAACCGGCCCTACCCCAGCGCAAAGCTGGCATAAATCGGAGCATAAGAAAGTGGCAGTATTTAACCACCCTGAGTTTGACAACCATGAACAAGTCGTATTTTGCAGTGACCCGGCTACGGGTCTCAAAGCAATTATCGCCGTCCACAGCACCGCATTAGGACCCGCCTGTGGCGGTTGCCGGATGTGGGATTACGTCTCTGATGACGAAGCCCTAGTCGATGTTTTACGTTTATCACGCGGCATGACCTATAAAAATGCCATGGCAGGCCTCGCGCTTGGCGGTGGCAAAGCCGTAATTATCGGTAATGCTAAAACCATCAAATCTGAAGCGTTGTTCCGTAAATTCGGTCAATATGTGCATGCACTGAGCGGCCGCTACATCAGCGCTGAAGATGTGAATATCACCACCGCAGATATTTCTATCGTCAACCAGGAAACGCCATATGTCGCTGGTCTGGAAGGCAAAAGCGGTAACCCGGGGCCATTTACCGCGCTGGGCACTTACCGCGGCATCAAAGCTGCCGTAAAACACAAATTTGGCAGTGACGATCTGAAAGGCCGTACCGTCGCCGTACAAGGCCTTGGCAGTGTTGGTTTTTACTTATGTGAGCACCTGCACAAAGAAGGCGTGAAGCTGATTGTCACCGACATCAATCAGGCCGCAGTCGACCGTGCTGTCAGCCAGTTTGGCGCCACTGCCGTGGGCCTCGATGCCATATATGACGTTGAATGTGACGTCTATGCCCCATGCGCGCTGGGTGCAACCATTAACGACGACACCCTGCCTCGCCTGCAGTGCGCTATTGTCGCCGGTTGTGCGAACAATCAGCTCAAAGAAGCACGCCACGGCGATTTACTGCGGCAAAAAGGTATTTTGTATGCGCCGGATTACGTCATCAACGCCGGCGGTATCATCAACGTGTCGATGGAGATCCGCCCGGAAGGTTATGACGAAGCGCAGTCAACTAAGCAGGTGCTGGCGATCTATGACACGCTGCTGACCATCTTCAGCCGCGCCGAACAAAGCGGCCTGCCAACCAATCTGGTTGCAGACCAGATGGCGCAGGAAATTATTGCCCGCGGCAAAAAATAAGCTTGACCGTTGTTTAACTTAAAAAAAACCACCGTTTTGCGGTGGTTTTTTTGTTGGGTCACAAGATGCCAAATTTGCTACGCACCACTTTATTTTGACCAGTCGGTAAAACTCTTGGTCAGCCGGTAGACATAAAAGCTGGACATCTCGGCGCTGAGTTTGGCGAACAGATCAAAATTCGACAAATTCACTGTCAGAAAACAAACAGCCCCGCAATTCACCGGGCGGAAGGTTGAGCTGGGTGCAGCATAAACCTTAGCCTCGAAGCCATATTGCAATGCCAGCTGGTGCACCCGATAAGCATGATAGTCGCTGGTGACAAACCATAGCGGCACCTGATGATCAAGCCGGCTATTCAGGCTGTAAAACTCATGATAAGTGGTGGCGCCGCCGTGAAAGCAATCCAGCCGGGTTTCGCGATGAAGCAGCGGCCGCAGATAATCCAGATAAGGCTGACAGTACAAAGTTGTAATATGGATAAGTGGTGCATCATGCGTGGTCTTATTCACCAGCTCGGCCAGTTGTGTAAGCCGGGCCTTAGCGCAATCCGGAATGTTTTTCTCATTGCCGCCACAGCCGGGTAACACGAAGTTACCTCTAAAATCGGCGGGAAAAACCGTGGACGCCACTTCGGCGTTGTACCAATGCCGCACCTGATTTGCCACCCAGCCATTACCAAACAGATAAAACCAGCCGAGCAGAAGCCACAAGCCCCATTTCCGGTAACGGACCGAGGCAATGACCAGGCCCCAGAAAAACAGATTATGCGGGTACAAAAAGGGTTCAATCAGGTCTTTCACCAGCTACTCCGCCGTAAAATTTACAGCCGTTAGTATGAAGTTGACCCTTTGCAGAAACAAGCAGGAATTACGCAGAAAAAATGCCGGCTAGGGGTGGCGCAGCACCGTGCGCCAGCGTTAAGCTGTGATACCATAAGCGAAAAATAGCAAACAATCGGAGTGACGCTATGTTAAAGACTGTTTCAGTCATCGGTTTGGGTTATATCGGTTTGCCTACAGCGGCCATGCTGGCCTCGCGCAAACTGCGGGTTATCGGTGTTGATGTCAATCAACACGCAGTTGACACTATCAATCAGGGCAAAATCCACATTATCGAACCGGATCTGGATTTGTTGGTTAACGCGGCGGTCACCGGTGGTTATCTGTCAGCACAAACTAAACCTGCAGCAGCAGACGCATTTATGATTGCAGTGCCTACGCCGTTTTTCGACGATTTGTCACCGGATTTATCCTATGTCGAAGCAGCGGCTAAATCCATCGCGCCAGTGCTGCAAAAAGGTAACCTGGTGGTACTGGAATCTACCAGCCCGGTCGGTACCACTGAACTCATGTGTAAATGGATTAAAGAAGTCCGCCCTGATCTGACCTTACCAACTGATTCAAACAGCCCGGACATTCACGTAGCTTATTGCCCGGAACGGGTGTTACCAGGCAAAGTGGTTCAGGAGCTGATCTCCAATGACCGTATCGTCGGTGGTTTAACACCAGCCTGTTCTGAGATGGCGAAACAGCTGTACCGCACCTTTGTTGCCGGCGAATTGCTGGAAACTGATGCGCGCACTGCTGAGATGTCCAAACTGACGGAAAACTCATTCCGTGACGTCAACATTGCCTTTGCCAACGAACTGTCGCTGATCTGTGACAAGCTCAATATCAACGTTTGGGAATTGATCCGGATGGCCAACCGCCACCCACGTGTCAACATCCTGACCCCAGGCGCCGGCGTGGGCGGTCACTGCATCGCCGTCGACCCATGGTTTATCGTGCACTCAGCGCCAGAGCAGGCACGCCTTATCCGTACCGCCCGGGAAGTGAACGACTTCAAACCTGAGTGGGTACTGCAAAAGGTGATGACTACTGTCGCCAATCATTCACTGAACAAACCATCAGTCGCCTGTTTTGGTCTGGCGTTTAAGCCGGATATCGACGACCTGCGCGAAAGCCCGGCATTGCACATTGTCAACAAACTGGCCGATGCTTACGAAGGCAAAGTGCTGGCGGTGGAGCCGAATGTGGAAAGCACCAACAAGCTGAACAGCAAAGCGCAGCTGGTGTCGATTGAGCAAGGCCTGGCGGCTGACATCATCGTGATCCTGGTCAAACACAAAGCTTTTGCCGACTGTGATTTCAGCGGTAAAACCGTCATTAACGTGGTCGGTCAGTAACAGCTGAGCAAGCGACAGTGACAAAAAAGGCGGGTTGACCCGCCTTTTTTATTGCATGAATGCCTAGGGGCTGTTGATTTTTGGTGTTTGTTTTTGCAGCAGTTTGGCAGCTTTTTATGCAAGGCAGTGCGAGCGCGGTGTAGTTATTCTACACAAACGAGCACTAACGCAGCAGAAAGAGCTGCCAAA
>CAMLNG010000330.1 GCA_946481195.1 uncultured Chromatiaceae bacterium | reverse complement strand
CACTTGTTTATATGGCGCATGGCCTTTGATCGCCACACCGGTCATCAGGGACGACATAAACCAACCACGGTGCTGATCTGAACCTTCCAGATACATGTCGGCTTGCGTTGCGCCGCCAAATTCAGGACGCGGGTCAATCACGCAGGCGTGGGTCACGCCAGAGTCAAACCAGACGTCCAGCGTATCGGTCACTTTGACGTAATCTGCCGCTTCCGCGCCCAGTAGTTCTGCCGCGTCCAAATCAAACCAGGCCTGAATGCCGGCTTGTTCCACTTTGGCCGCAACCTGTTCCATCAGCGCTTTGGTATTTGGATGCAAAGCGCCGGTGTCTTTATGCACAAACAGCGCAATAGGCACACCCCAGGTGCGCTGGCGCGAAATACACCAGTCTGGCCGGCCTGCGACCATGTTTTCAATGCGTTGCTGACCCCAGTCCGGGATCCAGCGGGTATTGTCGATTTCAGTTAATGAAGTTGAGCGCAGTTTGGCCTGATCCATGCTGACAAACCACTGCGGCGTTGCACGGAAAATGATTGGCGTTTTGTGGCGCCAGCAATGCGGATAGCTGTGTTTGTAGGCTTTATGTACCAGCAACGCACCAGCTTCTTTTAACGCTTCAACCACGGAATCATTGGCCTTAAACACATGTTGACCGGCAAACATTGGCGTATCCGGTAAATAAACACCGTTACCACCAACCGGGTTGGCCACTTCCAGACCATATTTCAGGCCGACCACAAAGTCTTCCTGACCATGGCCTGGTGCCGTGTGCACAGCTCCGGTACCTGAATCTGTTGTGACGTGGTCGCCCAGCACCACCGGCACTGTGAAGTCGTACAACGGATGGCGCAGTTGCACCAGATCCAGCGCTTCGCCCTTGGCAAAACCCAGCGCATGATATTTTTCAATGCCGGCACGCGCCATGACGTCTTTGACTAAATCGGTGGCCAGAACCAGGCGCTCAGCTCCATTCGGGCCTTCTTCTACCTGCACCAGGCTGTAACTTAAGGCGGCATTGAGCGCCACGGCGCGGTTGGCCGGAATAGTCCATGGTGTGGTGGTCCAGATCACAATCGAGATTGGGCCGATGCCGGCATGACCGGCCGGATGGTCGAATTTATCTGCAACTGATTCGTCAACGACGCGGAAGCGTACGTCGATGGCCGGCGAGACTTTATCCTGATATTCCACTTCAGCTTCAGCTAAAGCAGAACCACAGTCGGTACACCAATGCACCGGCTTAAAGCCTTGATGTAAATGGCCATTTTCGATGATGCGCGACAATGAACGAATGATATTGGCTTCAAAGGCAAAATCCATAGTGCGGTATGGATTGTTCCAATCGCCGAGCACACCTAAGCGGATAAAATCAGTTTTTTGCGCTTCGATTTGCGTCAGCGCGTATTCACGGCATTTTTCACGGAATTCTGCAGCGGATAACTTCACACCCGGCTTGCCGTATTTTTTCTCGACGACCAGCTCAATCGGCAGACCGTGGCAATCCCAGCCCGGCACATAAGGTGCGTCGAAATCAGCCAGGGTGCGGGATTTCACGATGATGTCTTTCAGGATTTTGTTAACAGCATGGCCGATGTGAATATTGCCGTTGGCGTACGGCGGGCCATCGTGCAGGATGAAGGTCTTTTTACCTTTTTTCGCCGCGCGGATCTGACCGTATAAATCAGCCGCAGTCCAGTTTGCTAACATTTGCGGTTCACGTTGCGCCAGGTTGGCGCGCATCGCAAAGGCCGTATCCGGCAGGTTCAGCGTTGCTTTGTAATCACTCATCCGATCAATCCCGTGTTGGCTGTCTCAGCCCGCTTGTGGCGGGGCTGGTATTAAAGCAAAGCGGCAAAATAATCGCGGGCGGCTTGCGCGTCCCGCTGGATTTGCTGCTGTAATTCGTCGACCGAACTGAACTTTTGTTCAGCGCGGATTTTTTTTCTCAGCACCACTTCAATTTGCTGGCCGTATAAATCGCCTTTGAAATCAAAGAAATGCGCTTCTAATTGTTCAACCCGCCCTTGCACAGTCGGGCGTAAACCGATGTTGGCCACGCCGCGAAAATGGCCGTGCGCGGTATGGGCTTCAATGGCAAAAACGCCGTGCAGCGGTAATTTTTTCCGGTACAGCCAGACATTCGCGGTCGGAAACCCCAGCTGCCGTCCAAGCTTTTGACCGTGCCGCACCCGACCCATCAGCGAGAACGGCCGTCCCAGCATTTCTGCCGCGCTATCGAGTTCATCAGCGGCCAGTGCTTCGCGGATCAGCGTGCTGCTGACCCGTTGCTGCGCCAGTTTCAGACTGGCTGTCGGCGTTAAGCCAAAACCGTGCTCAGTCGCGGCCTGTTGCAACAGCGCAAAATTACCTGCGCGGTTTTTACCAAAACAGAAATCGTCACCGACGATTAAGTGCCGGACGTCGAGTTTTTCCAGCAATAACTGCCGGATAAAATACTCAGGCTCCTGACCGGCAAAGGCCCGGTCGAATTTGACACAAAGCAGGCGGTCTAAGCCTTGCTGCGCCAGCCAGTGATATTTTTCCCGAAACCGCGTCAGACGCGCTGGCGCCAGTTCCGGTTTAAACAGCTCCAGCGGCTGAGGTTCAAACACCATCACCACAGATGGCAGCTGCAGCGCAGATGCGATTTGTCTGACCTGCGCCAACACCGCCTGATGCCCGAGATGGACGCCATCGAAGTTGCCAATGGTCAGCACACAACCCCGGTGCTGCGGCAGAATGTTCTGCAGGCCACGAATCAACTCCATCCGTTTGCGCTTCTCTGTCTTGCTGTCTAAACGGCCGATTATAACGACATCAGTCGTGACTTTCAGCAATAGTTTGCCGTTTCAGGTCGCGCAGCCGGACACCAAACACGGCCAGCGCGATAAAATACAGCGGCACCGCAGCCAGAATCACGAGCCCCACGGTCTCTGCCCGCTCGCCAAAACTGCTGGCACGCAGTAGCGTCATATCCGGCAGCAAGTACCAAATCAACGCGGCCATCGCCGTCGCTGCCAGCACAGCCCGGCCTATGGTCAGCAGGGTGTGACGGGATAGCTGATAAATGTCCGCTTTTTTCAGGCCCTGATATAACAACCAGGCGTTCAGTGCACCGGACATTGTGGTCGCAAGCGCCAGGCCAACATAACTGATAAATGGTGCCAGCATCAGGTTAAACACCATGTTGGCAATCATCGCGATAACGCCAATCCGCACTGGTGTTTTAATATCCTGCCGGGCATAAAACGCCGGGGCCAGCACTTTAATCAGCATCAGTGGTACCAGGCCAATGCAATAGGCGATCAGGCTCCAGCTGGCCTGGGTGGCGTCAAATGCAGTGAATTTACCGTGCGCAAATACCGTCAGCAAAATCGGTTCGGCCAAAGCAATCAGGCCAAACATCGACGGAATGCCAAGCAAACAAATCAAACTGATGGACCAGTCGAGTGTGGCGCGAAAATCTTTTTGATTATCCAGCGCATGTAACCGCGACAAGTTCGGCAGGATCACCGTCGCGATGGCAATACCGAACATGCCTAGCGGAAACTCCAGCAAACGGTCTGAATAGTACAACCAGCTAACCGAGCCGGTTTGCAGAAAAGACGCGATGATCGCATCCAGTAACAAATTGATTTGACTGACCGACACGCCGAACAAGG
This sequence comes from uncultured Chromatiaceae bacterium, assembly GCA_946481195.1. The sequence goes on along the minus strand of CAMLNG010000330.1, from coordinate 902 downwards.
CCGGTAACATCAGCTTGCGAATTCGAATAATGTATTCATCATTCCAGGCCCAGCGCGGCAACACTAACAATCCGGCTTTGGCCAAAAACGGCAGCTGGAACAGGAATTGAAATAAACCGCCAAGAAATACCCCCCATGCCAAAGCTGCGGCCGGGTCTTCGGTATAAGGCGTCAGATACAATGCTGCGCCAATCATCGCAATATTCAGAAATACCGGGCTGAACGCGGCGACGGCAAATTTGTTGTAAACGTTCAGCACTGCACCAGACAAAGCGACAAAAGTGATGAACCATAAATACGGAAAAGTGATTTTCAACAGCGCGCTGGCGTGTTCGTATTTAGCGCCGTCCGGCCCGCCCTGCAAATAATCTTCAAACCAGCCCATACCAAACAGCGCCATCAGCACCGGTGAACCCAACATGGCCAGTAAAGTCACACCTGTGACTATCATCCCCAGTGTACCTGAGGCTTTGGCCATCAGCTCCCGCACCGCGTCATCACCATGTTTGGCTTTGACTTCAGACAGCACTGGCACAAACGCCTGCGAAAATGCACCTTCGGCAAACAAGCGCCGCAGGAAATTCGGGATACGGTTGACCATTAAAAACACGTCAGCGGCGGCGCCGGCACCTAAAACATTCGCAGTGACTACATCGCGGACGAGTCCAAGGACGCGGGATATAAGTGTCATTAGGCTGACGATCATGCCAGATTTCAATAACTTCGCAGACAAGGGAAACTCCAGATTTTGCCGTGGCCGCTATTGTCACCAAAGCGTCCTGACAATGCCAGCATGTGTTGATTTTATTCCTGCTGAAATCACTGAAAACAGCCGCAAAATGATTTGACACAGGGCGATAAAATAGGCATATTATGCGGCCTTTAAAGAGTCCCGGTTTAGT
>CAMLNG010000329.1 GCA_946481195.1 uncultured Chromatiaceae bacterium | reverse complement strand
TGGACTTTAGGTATGAACCAGCAGTTGAATGCGCAGTGGACTCTGGACCTTGCCGCCGGTTGGATGTGGATGGACGCGCTGAATATTCGTGAGCGTGAATATAATGTACAGGAAGTGGCATTGTATAAATCTGGTTTAACTGCACATTATCAGAATGACGCCTGGTTGCTTGGCGCACAGCTGAACTACCGTTTTTAACCGGCGAAGCCAATTAAAATGCAATGAAAAAGACCCACGGGACAGTGGGTCTTTTTATTTCCGGTACAGACTGAACCGTTCTCACTCTGTGCTTAATAACTGCCAACCATCAGTGCTTTTTCAGCTCAATTTCGCCGGAAACTGTAGAGACTTCAACGCTCCCTTCACCACTGCCGGTGCGGAATTCAAGATGCCGGCGCGGACCATATTTAGCCCGGGTCGCTTTATCTGCGGTCAGGCCGTTGTCGATATCACCACCGGCACTGGCTTCCAAATCAAAACGGGCACTGACATCAGCGTCCAGAACGAGCCGGCTGGCACCGCTGACACTGCTGGCCGAAATGCGCGGCTTTTTGCTGTTTTTGACTGCGGCCCGGATCTCGCCGTTGACACTACTGAATTCCAAACGTTCGGTGCCGGTTAAATCCAACCGTCCTTCACCGTTGACCACTTCCAGTTCGACTTCCGTTGCACGACTTTCGCTGCTGATTTCGCCGTTGACTGATTCCAGTTCTAATGTACCGGCTGAACCTTTGTCATTGATTTGTCCATTCACAGTAGTGATTTGGATACGACCAGAATTATCTCTGCTCGTGATCTCACCATTGACGGTTTCCAGCGCAATGTCACCTTTGAGCTTTTCAGCATCGACTTTGCCATTGACCGTGGTCAGACGCGCCCCGCCCTCGATGCCTTTAGCCGAGACGTTGGCATTGACGCCACTGAATTTCAATTCACTGCCAACCGGCACTTCAATGGTCAGATCTGAGCCTTCCTGTTTTTCAGAATTCCAGCCACCATAGGTACTGCGCGGCATTTTTACCGCAAACCGGGTGACGCCGTTTTCTGATGTCAGCTCATAACCCTCGGCTTTTTCATCCAGTGTGCCTTTCACACTGAATTTATTACCCTGTACGGCAATAATCCGCACTTCCCCGCGCATATTTTCGATTTCAATTTTCTCAGACGCCGATACATTGCGGCTTTGGTCGATAGCTTCACCGGCAGCCCAGGCTGGTGCCTGTAGCAATGCCAGCATCAGGACTGTCAGTTTAAATGGCTTGGTCATGGTCTTACTCCTAAGTCAGTTCGCTGGTTTCAACCAGCTTGGCAATGTAGCTAAGTTGTTGTTGCTGAAGTCTTTGTAATTGTTGAATCAGTTTTTGGTCGTCTGGCTGAAAGGTTAATGCCAATTCAATTTGTGATTGTGCTTTGTTCCAGATGGCGATTTGTTGCATCCAATCGCTAAACCCGTCCGGGACTTTTTGTAATGCTTTAAGTTGTCGGGTCTGTTCTTCATTGAGCTGACGACTGAGCTGTTGACTGACCGCCAGCAAAGAAACTGCAGCCTCTGATGTTACCGCCATCGGCTCATTCGCTGTAAGTTGAGGCGCATCAGGCACTTGCTGAGGCCAGAACCACAGAGTCAGCACTGCGGCGGCGGCAATACCCAGCCAGCTACCGTAACCCCGGCGCTGGCGCGGCTCAAGCCTTGCCGAGATGTCTGGCCACAAGTCGCGTTGCGGCTCTAAAGCGGGTGCTAACTGCGAAATCATCGCATCTAATTGCTGCTCAGTTTTCATCAACCCAACTCCGTAATAATTGTCTTGCCCGGTGATACTGTGCTTTGCTGCTGCCTTCGGCAATTCCCAGCAAATCTGCGATTTCGTTATGTTGATAACCTTCCATTGCAAACAGCACAAAAACGGCTCTGGCCTGGGCTGGCAGGCGTAATATCGCCTGCTCTAACTGCGGCATTTCCGGTGCATCAAAATAACCCTGTTCTTCCGGTTCTTCATCAGCCACTAAACGCATCACTTTGTTTTTACGCCAGATATCAACCGCGGTACGGCTGCTGATACTGTGCAGCCAGGTGGAGAAGCTGCTGTCACCGCGAAAACCCGGTAGTTGCTGCCAGGCGCGGACAAAAGCTTCCTGGGTGGCATCTTCAGCCTGACCACGGTCGGCCAGCAGCCGCAGGCAAATTGCATAAACCCGTCCTTTAAATTGATGATACAACTGATAAAAAGCTTGTTGATCACCTTTTTTTGCCTGATTAACCCAGGTTTCCACCTGTTGCTGCATCGGGATGCAATTTCCATCTTAAGTTGTTGTTGTCAGTGTAGTCGCTTGCTGGGTTGGATTGGTTTAAAACTAATATTGAAATTGGTTAAAAAAAACTTGTAGTAACCATTTGGCAGAAAAAAGCCGGTGGGACACCGGCTTCAGTTCATTCATTTTTCAGCATGCGGTTAAATCGCTACCGGCGCTTTAATATGCGGATGTGCCTGGTAATTCTGCAATTCAAAATCTTCAAAGCGGAAGGCAAAAATATCTTTCACTAAAGGATTCAGTTTCATCTGCGGCATCGGAAATGGTTCACGGCTGAGCTGCAACTCCACCTGCTGCAGATGGTTAAGATACAAATGCGCATCACCAAAAGTATGGACAAAATCACCGGGCGCCAAATCACAAACCTGTGCCACCATCAGCGTTAACAGGGCGTAACTTGCGATATTAAACGGCACGCCGAGGAAGATGTCGGCGCTGCGCTGATACAACTGACAAGAAAGTTTGCCGTCGTTGACGTAAAACTGGAACAGCGTATGACAAGGCGGCAGAGCCTGTTTGCCCTGTGCCGCATTTTCGCTCGGTGAAAAACGCGTGTCTGGCAGTACGGCAGGATTCCAGGCGCTGACAATCAACCGGCGTGAATCCGGAGTGCGTTTAATATCAGCAATCAGCTGACTGATTTGGTCAATGACCTGACCGTCCGCGCCCTGCCAGCTGCGCCACTGCGCGCCATAAACCGGTCCGAGTTCGCCATCTTCAGTCGCCCAGCCATCCCAAATTGACACGCCATTGGCTTTAAGATAACCGATGTTGGTGTCGCCTTGCAGGAACCACAGCAGTTCGTGAATGATAGATTTCAGGTGACATTTCTTGGTGGTAACCAAGGGGAAACCTTCGGCCAGGTTAAAACGCATCTGATAACCAAACACACTGATGGTGCCGGTGCCGGTGCGGTCCGTTTTACGATGACCGGTTTCCAGTACGTGACGCATCAGGTCAAGATATTGCTTCATGCTTTTGCTCCCTCCCGGCGATATCCCCAGACAATCAGACCAAGACCGGTCAGGATCATCGGCATACACAGCCATTGCCCCATCGACATTCCCAGACTCAGAATACCCAGATGCGCATCCGGCTCACGGAAAAACTCGATGCCAAAGCGGAATACACCATAACCTAATAAAAACAGACCACCGACATTACCGGCTGGCGGGTTGCGCTTTTTGTACCATAGCAATAAGAAAAACAGCACTATGCCTTCAAAAAAGAATTCGTATAACTGACTTGGATGGCGTGGCAACGGGCCGGCGCCGGGGAATAACATGGCCCAGGGGACATCTGTTGTGCGTCCCCACAGTTCGCCATTGATAAAGTTACCAATGCGGCCGGCGCCTAAACCCAGCGGCAACAATACGACAACGAAGTCGCCCAACTGCAGATAGCTTTTTTTGAATTTACGGCTTAACCACCACATCGCCGTTAATACACCCAACACGCCGCCATGGAAGGACATGCCACCTTCCCAGGTGCGGAACAAGTACAGTGGGTCCGCGATAAAACCTGAGAAGTTGTAGAACAGCACATAGCCAATCCGGCCACCCAGCACCACGCCTAAAAAGCCAAAAAACATCAGATCACTGACTTGTTCACGGGTCCAGCCGGAATTTGGCTTGTCGGCCGCTCTATTGGCGAGAACATTCGCCATGACAAAGGCGATTAGGTACATCAAGCCGTACCAGCGAATACTGAGGGGCCCCAGGCTAAAAATCACCGGGTCGATTTGTGGGAAAACCAGATAAGATTGTGACATCAGACAACTCGTGACTATCAATATATACAAAGGGCCACATCATACGAGATGCGGCGTGAAATCCAAGTGCTTTTACGGCAGATAGCCAGTCTCAGGCGCGCAGTTGATTCAGCAGTTGTTTCTGGTCGAGGAAACGTTGCACCAGCACGCGTACTTGCTTAGGCGACTGACAGGCGAGCACGTCCGGTAACAACAACCTGAGCTCAGCCATATCAATCCGGCGTAATAACCATTTGATTTTGGCCAAATTACTGTGGTTCATACTAAAACTGTTGAATCCCATCGCTGCTAACGTCAAGACACCGAGCGGTTCACCGCCAAGCTCGCCACAAATACTGATTGGAAACTGTAATCCCTGCGCCTGCTGCCCTAACTGATTCAAAGCCCGCAGGACTGCCGGATGCATCGCATCATACAAATTGCCGACGCGCGGGTTGTTGCGGTCAACGGCTAACAGATACTGAGTTAAATCGTTGGTGCCGACCGAACAAAAATCGACTTTACGCGCCA